>DASUWA010000054.1 GCA_036378675.1 Acidimicrobiales bacterium | reverse complement strand
CCGCGGCGGTTGTCGCCTCTTTCGGTGTGCAGGTCAAATTCATAGGAAAAATACGCAACGACGCGCTCGGCGAGGTGTTCGCGCACGACATTCGCGCCGCGGGGGTCACGTTCGAGATGGCGCCGGCGAAGGAAGGGCTCGGAACCGGGCGTTCCCTGATCATGGTGTCTCCGGACGCCGAAAAGACCATGTGCACGAGCCTCGGCGTCGGTGCAAAGTTGATGCCGGACGATCTCGACGTCGACGTCATTGCCGGGGCCGAGGTCGTGTACCTCGAGGGTTACCTCTACGGCCTGCGTGACACCGACGCCGCTGTCGAGAAGACCATCGAGGTGGCCAAGGCATCCGGGACCAAGGTGGCCCTCTCGTTGGCGGACCCGTCCTGGGTCGAGCTTCACCGGGAGCATTTCGACCGCATCCTCGACAGCGTGGACTTGCTGTTCGCCAACGAGCTGGAGGCCTGCGAGATGGCTGGGTTCCCGCAAGGACGAGTAGATGAGGCGCTCGGGGTCCTTGCGAAGCGGTGCCCGACCGTCGCGGTCACCCTCGGACCGAACGGTTCGATCGTCTCCACCGCCGGCAAAGTCGTCAGCGCACCCGCCGCAAAGGTCGAGCGAGTCGTCGACACAACCGGAGCGGGAGATAGCTACGCCGGCGGTTTCCTTTTCGGTTATCTCGCAGGACTCGATCCCCGCCGCTGCGCGGAGCTCGGCGCGCTCGCGGCGTCTGAAATCGTCTCCCATCTCGGGGCCCGCCCCCAGCAGCCGCTCGAAGAACTCGCCCGCCGCAGCGGACTCATCTGACGGGCTTAGCGCCCCCGGTTCGGCTTCCGCCGGTGGTTGGCCTTGTTTCGACGGGCCCGAGAGCGGGCCTTCCGGGTGCGCTTCGACATGGAGCGCCAGGGTAGCCTGCCAGCGCTATGGAGAAACTCGGCATCGTCGGGCTGCCCAACTCCGGGAAGTCGAGCCTTTTCAACGCGCTGACCGGTGGGTCGGCGCTGGTCGCCCCGCACCCGTTCTCCACCACGGAGACGACGGTCGGCGTTGCCCAGGTTCCGGACCAACGGGTGGACCAGCTTGGGCTGATGAGCTCCAGCCGCAAGGTCGTCCATGCGACGGTCGAGTTCGTCGACATCGCCGGCCTGGTCGCGGGTGCTTCGACCGGGGAGGGGTTGGGAAACCGGTTTCTCGCCGGCATCCGTGAAGCGGACGCGCTTTGTTTGGTCCTGCGAGGCTTCGAGGACGACAACGTGGTGGGCGACCACGACCCGCTCTCCGACCTCGGCGTCCTCGAGCTCGAGCTCGTACTCGCAGACGCAGCGACGGTCGACAGCCAGGTCGAGAAGAGACGGAAGGCGGCTAAGACGGACAAGTCCCTCGCCGGCGAGGTTGTCGCGCTGGAGCGCGCGAAGGCCGAACTCGATTCCGGCGTCCCGATCTACCGCTCGTCGCTTTCAGCCGAGGACCGATCGTTGCTCAAGTCGTTTTTCCTGCTCACCAACAAACCGGTTCTGGCGGTCGTCAACCTGGGCGAGGATCAGGTCTCCGGCGCAGACGCCATCGTCAAACCGGTCGCGGACGAGCTCGGCGGGCACGGCGATGTGCTCGGCGTGAGCGTCAAACTCGAAGCCGAAGCAGCCCAGCTGGAATCAAGCGAGCGGACCGAACTGCTGGAGGGGCTGGGACTCGGGGAGGGCGCACTACCCCGGGTAGCCCGCGCGGCTTACCACCTTCTCGGGCGCCGAACCTTCTTCACCACTGGCGACAAAGAAAGCCGCGCCTGGACGTTCCGTGCCGGTGCGAAAGCGCCCGAGTGTGCGGGGGTGATCCATTCGGACCTGCAGCGCGGGTTCATTCGCGCCGAGGTGATCCACTGGGACGAGCTTCTGCAGCTTGGCTCTTGGCACGCGGCCAAGGAGGCGGGGAAACTCCGGGTCGAAGGCAAGGAGTACGAGGTCGTCGACGGTGACGTCCTCGAGATCCGATTCAACGTCTGACTATGCCGTGGTTGCTCCGCGAAGACGACGTCCTCGCGGCAGTGGAGGACCGTCGCAAAGGGTGGCAGACGTCGATCAGCGGAGCGGTGGTCATCAGCCGCCCGGCGTTCTTGCAGACCTTGACAGCATCGACCGCCTCCGAGCTCGACGTCGCCTGGTGCCTCCCCACGAACCTCGAGGACGGGCGCCGCGAGTACCTGGTCAAGCGCATCTCCGTGCTGTCCGCCCACCGCGTCGCGTTTCCTCGTCTTCGCGCCCGAGTGGTCGTCGTGGCCGCCGGCGGCACGTTTGAGCGATGGCATCTTCAGGTGGGTGACCGGCTCGAGGTGCGAGGCAGTTGACCGGCAGGATCGTTCTTGTCGGTACGCCCATCGGCAACCTCGGCGACCTTTCATCTCGTGCTGTCGCGGCCCTTCGCGACGCGGATGCCGTCTTCTGCGAGGACACTCGGAGGACTCGGAAACTGCTGTCTGCATCGTCCATCCCCGCACCGAAGCTATATGCACTCCACCAGCACAACGAAGAGGCGGCATCGCGGCACGCTCTATCAATGGCCGAGTCGGGCGCACAGATCGCCGTCGTATCCGACGCCGGCATGCCGGGTATCTCCGATCCGGGTTCTGTGCTTGTGCGCATCGCAGCGGAAGCCGGCGTAGCGCTCGAGATCGTTCCGGGCCCGTCGGCACTGGTAGTCGCCCTGGTCGCGTCCGGGCTGCCGACCGACCGCTTCTGCTTCGAAGGCTTCCTTCCGCGACAGGGCCGGGAACGGGCGGAACGGCTACGGCAGATCTCGGCGGAAACCCGGACCGTCGTTCTGTACGAGGCACCCCATCGCGCACGCAAGACCCTGGCGGATCTGGCCGGCGCCTGTGGGGCGGACCGCCAGGTCGCGGTCGCGCGCGAGCTCACGAAGATCCACGAGGAGATCCGGCGAGGCACCCTCGGTGAGGCTTCGCGGTGGGTTCAGGAGTCCGAGCCGAGGGGCGAGTGGGCGATCGTCGTGGCCGGGGCGCCGCCCGCAGGCGAACCGACCGACGAGGACATTCTCTCTGCTCTTCGGGAACGCTTCGACGCTGGCGCGACCAAGCGGGTGGCGGTTGACGAGGTTGCCGGCGCCCTCGGGCTGTCCCGCCGGCGGGTTTACCAACTCGCTCTAGACGCAACGGCGAGCTAGGGCACACCGGCTCTGCGTCATTTTTCCGGAGCTGGTTTTCGGGCGCTGGTTATCCGCCCCGGCAGGGTCCCCGTTTCCCGTACCCTCGTCTGATCGTGTCTCGCTTCTACGTCACCACACCGATCTACTACGTCAACGACGTCCCGCACATCGGTCACGCCTACACGACCGTGACCGCTGACGCTTTGGCGCGGTGGCACCGCCTCCTCGGAGACGAGGTGTTCTTCCTGACCGGTACCGACGAGCACGGGCTCAAAGTGCAACGAGCCGCCGAGGCGAAGGGCCTCAGTCCGAAGGCGCACGCGGAGCAGACCAGCGCTCGCTTCAAGGAAGTCTGGGCGCAACTCGATATCTCCTACGACGACTTCATCCGCACCACCGAAGAACGCCACTACCTGGCGACTCGCAGCCTGATGCAAGCTGCCTACGACAACGGTCACATCGACCTCCGTCTTTACACCGGTTGGTACTGCGTCTCCTGCGAGGCTTACTACTCCGAGACCGATCTGCTCGATGGCGGTCTTTGCCCAATCCATCGGACCCCCGTGGAATGGCTCGAGGAAGAGAACTACTTCTTCAAGCTGTCCGAGTTCTCCGACCGGCTCTTGAAGTGGTACGAGGAGAACCCCGGCGCGGTCACCCCGGAGTCGAAGCGCAACGAGGCCATCGGCCTCATCCGGGGCGGTTTGCGTGACATCTCGATCTCTCGGACCTCGATCAAATGGGGCGTGCCGGTCCCTTGGAACGAGGACCACGTCTTCTACGTGTGGTACGACGCGCTGATCAACTACGCCACCGCTATCGGCTACGGCGCCGACCCCGACCGATTCGAGAAGTGGTGGCCCGCGGTCCACCACCTGATCGGCAAGGACATCCTGCGGTTCCACTGCGTGTACTGGCCGGCGCTGCTTATGGCCGCGGGCATCGATCCCCCCCACCGGATCGCAGTGCACGGATTCCTGCTCGTCGGCGGGGAGAAAATGTCAAAGTCGTCGCTGACCGGGATCGCGCCCGCGAGCCTGGTTCCGGTCTTCGGCGTCGATGGTTTTCGCTACCACTTCCTGAGAGACCAGCCGTTCGGTCCCGACGGCGAGTTCTCTTACGAGGGAATGGTGGCGCGCTACAACGCGGACCTGGCCAACAACCTCGGCAACCTCCTCGCGCGCGTTTCGACCGTCGTGGAGCGCAAGTGCGGCGGGATCGGTCCCGCGCCGAACGGATCGAGTCGGCTCGCCGATGTTGCCGCGGAGGTCCTCGCGGACGCGACCGCAGCTTGGAAACGGATAGCGCCGAGTGAGGCGCTCGAGGCGACGTGGCGGCTCGTGCGCGAGACCAACGCTGCGCTCGAGGCCGCCGAGCCGTGGAAGGCCGAGCCGGGACCTGCGGTCGAAGCCGTCCTCGGTGACGCCCTCGAGGCGCTTCGGATCGTCGCGCTGCTGTCCAGCCCAGCCCTGACGCGTGCCTCGCAGGAGATCTGGCGCCGAATCGGTTTGGAGGGTGACGTCAGAGATCAGCGTCTCCCCGAGGCCGCGTCGTGGGGCGGGTATCCCGGCGGCTTGAAGGTGGAGCGCGGGGACCCGTTGTTTCCCCGCATCACCGAGACGAGCTAGGGCGCGGTCACCGTGTGGACCGACAGCCACTGCCATCTCGACTGGGACGGGGCGGCCGCGCCTGCGATCGAAGAGGCACGGGCGGCCGGCGTTACCCGAATCATCACCGTGGGAACCGATGCGAAAACTTCGGCTGCCGCGGTCGCAACCGCCGAATCGAATCGCGGCGTCTGGGCGACGGTTGGCCTGCATCCGCACGAGGCGAGCTACGGGGTCGAGACGATCCGACCGCTATTGGAGAAGCGCGATCCTGCCGTCGTCGCAGTCGGGGAGTGTGGACTGGACTATTACTACGACCACTCGCCACGCGAGGCGCAGCGCGCTGCGTTTGCCGAGCAGATAGCGCTGGCATCGTCTCTCGGTCTGGCGCTGGTGGTTCACACGCGCGACGCCTGGGACGACACGTTCGACATTCTGGAATCGGTGGGAACGCCCGAACGGTGGGTTCTTCACTGCTTTACGGGACGCCCCGAGCAAGCGATGAGAGGGGTGGAGATGGGGGCGGCGTTGTCGTTCTCGGGGATCGTGACGTTCAAGAACGCCAGCGACGTTCAAGAAGCGGCGGCTATATGCCCGCTGGACCGCCTTCTCGTCGAGACCGACAGCCCGTTCCTGGCGCCGGTTCCTCACCGCGGTAAGACGAACCGGCCGGCGCTGGTGCCGGTCGTCGGGGCTGCAGTCGCCTCGCTCCGCGGCGTTCCTGTGCAAGCGGTCGAGCAAGCGACCTGGCAGAACGCGGAGCGATTGTTCGGGCTCGGCGGTGACAGCTCGGCGCCGGCGGGTTGACCAGCCGGGTTGACCAGCGTGGTTGAACAGCGTGGTTGATGAGCCGGCGGACCGGTGACGCTGAGCCGCCGGCAGGTCAGCGATCTGCTCGCCCGCCACGGGCTGCGCCCGAGCCGGGCCCTCGGCCAGAACTTCGTCGCGGACCCGAACACGGTCCGGCGCATTGCCCGGCTTGCTGGAGTTGGACCCGGTGACCACGTGGTCGAGGTCGGCCCGGGATTGGGGTCTCTGACCCTCGCTTTGGCCGAGACCGGAGCTGACGTCTTGGCGGTGGAAGCAGACCGGCACTTGTTGCCCGTTCTCGAACGGGTGGTGTTCGAGGCCGGCCCGGGCTCAGTGCTGGTGGTCCGCGGCGATGCGATGAAGCTCGACTGGGACGAACTTCTAAAGGGCTCGCCGGAATGGACCCTAGTGGCGAACCTTCCTTATAACATCGCCACCCCTCTGGTTGCCGACCTCCTCGACACCGTTCCACAAGTGACGCGCATGCTGGTCATGGTCCAGTCGGAGGTCGGGGAGCGGCTCGCTGCAAGGGTCGGCGACACGTCCTACGGCGCGGTCTCCGTCAAGGTCGCGTACTGGGCGATCGCCTCGGTGGTCGGAAAAGTCCCGGCGTCGGTGTTCGTCCCGAGACCAAACGTCGAATCGGTGCTCGTCGATATTCGCCGGCGCGCCGAGCCGGCGGTGGATCCAGGTCTGGTCGAGGCCAAGTGCTTGTTCGGGCTGGTGCGTGCCGGGTTCGCCCAACGACGCAAAATGCTGCGGCGCGCACTGAGCGGTTTGGCGTCGCCAGGCGCGTTCGAGGCTGCGGGGGTGGCACCCGAGGCGCGGGCTGAGCAGCTCACCGTCGAAGATTGGGGCCGGCTGGCTGCAACAGTCGCGATCGAGCGAGACTCGCCCAATGAATGACCCGGTGGGTGAAGCGACCGGTGCGCTCCCAGCCGTTCTCGAAGCGAAAGCGAAGCTCACGCTTTCGCTTCGGATCACCGGGCGCCGCGATGACGGATATCACCTGATCGACGCGGAGATGGTCACGCTGGACCTGGCCGACAAGCTCGAGCTCTCCGAAGGCGATGGACTCGAGATCGTGGACTCCCCGCGTGCGGGAGCACTGTCGACGTTCACCGGGCTGGGGATTTCGGGAGGCGAGGACAACCTCGTAAACCGAGCGCTCCGGTTCGCCGGCTGCTCGGCCCACGTCCGGCTTCACAAGCGGATACCGGCCGGCGCCGGCCTCGGCGGCGGATCGGCCGATGCAGCAGCGGTGCTGCGGTGGGCCGGGATCGTCGATATCGAGAGCGCGGTGAAGCTTGGAGCGGACGTGGCGTTCTGCGTTGTCGGCGGCCGGGCCAGGGTCACGGGGATCGGTGAGCAGGTGGAGCCGTTGGACTTCGCCGAAGTCGCGGGGCGTTCGCTGACCCTGCTCTGCCCGCCTCTACACGTGTCCAGCGCGCAGGTGTATCAGGCGTGGGACCGGCTCGGCGGGCCTGCCGGCGACAACGGCAATGACCTGGAACCCGCAGCCCTTGCTGTCGAGCCCGGTTTGATCGAGTGGCGGGACCGCCTGGGCGAATCGACGGGGGAGACGCCGAGGCTCGCGGGCAGCGGCGGCACCTGGTTCGTCGAGGGTGCGTTTCCCGGCGAGGGCCGGGTTGTTGTACGAGTTACCCGATAGCGCATCAAACGGGGGTGTTCAGAACTCTGATCGGGTGTCGGCATGACGTTTGAAGGGGTACCGCGCGATGCATTTCAGGCGCAGAAGGTTCAGAACGGGCCTCGGACGGCTTGCGGTCGCTGTTGCGGCATTCGGTATTTTCGTGCTCGCAACCGCGGGTTTGGCGTTCGCAACGGTCCCGTTCAAAGTGGCCGATTACGCAACTCCCGGCGGCGATCCTTGGGGTACCTCATTCGACGTGAGCGGGAATCTGTGGGTGGCCATGCCTGGGTGCGACCTGCCGGACGTGTCGAACCCGTGCGCCCAGAGCACGCTCCCAGGCAAGTTGGCCCTCTTCAATCCCAACACCCACCAGTTCACCATTGTCGTCACGTTGGGCATTGACAGCCGGCCGCTGTTCGTGGCGGTGGCTCCGGACGGCAGGGTTTGGTTCACCTTGCCGCTGAGCAACTCGGTTGGCGTGTACGACCCCTCAAACGGGTCGGTCGCGGAATGGGCCGTTCCGACTGGCAGTGCCGAGCCGTGGGACCTCGCCGTTGATCCCCGAGGCAAGGTCTGGTTCACCGAAAACCTGGCGAGCAAAATAGCGACCTTCGACCCGGCTACCCGAATTTTCTCCGAGTTTGCCACCCCAACCCCCGACAGCATGCCTTACGGCATCACCGTGGACCCGAACGGGCCCGTTTGGTTTACCGAGAACAACGACTCGGTAGCTCAGATCGGTGAGTTCACGCCCGATCGTGGAATTGTCGAGTACAAGATTCGCAACACGCCGACCATCGGCCTGACCCCTCACTTGATTACCGAGGATCAGCATGGCAACCCGTGGTGGTCGGAGGGTTTTGTCGGTGCTGTCGGCACATTGAATGTCCAGCAGGCACAACCCGGGACCAACAACGGGGTAAGGGAAAATGTCTACAGCACATGTGGTGCTTTTTGTGGGTTCCACACTTCGGGAATCTTGTACCACGACGGTCGCATCTGGTTCGACGATTCCGTTATGAACTCAAATGGCGGACCCAGCGGACACGGCGCTTTCGGCTGGATCCCCGAGGGCGGTGGTCCGTTCACCTTCTACAACCCACCGGGCGCCCATCCCCACGACGGGCTGAACGTCGACCCGTCGGGGCGGGTCTTCTTCGATGAGGAGTTCTCCGACGCCCTCGCCCAGACGACCGCTACCAACGGCCCGCTCAAGGGATGAGTCGACGTCCCGCCGGCGGTCGCAGTTTGCCGGTTGGAGGCACCTCCTGCGGGACCGCTAGTGTGCCAACCTCGTGGGTTCGCTGATCAAGAAGCGCCGCAAGCGCATGCGCAAGAAAAAGCACAAGAAGATGCTCAAGGCGACCCGCTGGCAGCGCCGGGCTGGTCGATAGCCGACTCGTCATCCGGTCCCAGCTGGCGGCCGTGCCGCCCGGGGCCCTGTATGGCAGGCTTCTCGGCCATGGGTGTGAACCGACGCAGCGAGATCAGGATGAGCCCCGAAGAGGTGGACAACTTCCTCCAGGAGGAGCGGACCACCACCATGTGCTCGATGCACCCCGACGGGTCCATCCACGCAGTCGCCATGTGGTACGCGTTCCTCGACGGGACCATCGCCGTCGAGACAAAGGCGAAGTCCCAGAAGGTCCAGAACCTCCGGCGGGATCCGCGCATCACCTTCCTCGTCGAGGCCGGCGACACCTACGACCAGTTGCGCGGGGTCGAGGTGGTGGGCAAGGCCCGCATCATCGAGGATCCTGATCAGATCTGGAAATTCGGCGTGTCGATGTGGGAGAGATACATCGGCCCCTACAGCGAGGAGCAACGCGCCGGCGTCGAGATGATGATGAAGAACCGCCTTCTCGTCAGCGTAGACATCGACAAGATCGTCTCCTGGGACCACCGCAAGCTGTAGGGGGGTAGCTCTCGGGGCGGCCGTTCCTACGTCCGAGGAGGGCCGCCTCTGGGCGATGGTTTATGCGTTTGGGAGTGGAATTCGGCCGTGTCGCGTCGAATCCCATGCCCAAAACCAATTTTCACGCCCAAACAGTGTCCAGCGTCGGGCTGGTCGGGCGGTACGACGCCGCTCCGAAAGCCGGCCGACCGCCTCCGCCTCTGCCTCCGACCGCCGGCCACACCCAGCCGGCGAACGCTAAGGAGCGGGCTTCGCCTTCGGAGGCGGAACCCCAACCCGGGGCGCCGGCACGGCAGTCTCGGGCCACCGCCGGCGCGAGACGATCGAAAGCTTCCGCAGCAACGCAATGGCCCCTGGGTCGTCGTCGCCTGGCCGCGTCTCGATCACCCCGTCGGCGAGCATCCCGTCGATGATTTCCCGCCCGAGATCGGTGCGGACGATCGTGAGGGTCCAGTCGTTGAACGCCCCGATCCCGCCGGTCGATATGTCGGCGTGCTCGGCGGCGAAGTCGGGGCAGAGCTTGCACCCCTCGCGTGTCCACGCGTGGCACTCCTTCAGCGGGATCTCGTGGTACGAGCCGTCGCGCATCCAGACCTGGAAAACACCCTTGATGTTCATCTTCACGATCTCCTCTTTCTTCAGGCCGTACTTGGCCTCGAAGAGCTCCTCGAAGATCGCGTCGTCAAACGTCTTGGAGCACAGCAATCCGATGGACAAAGCCATCCGCCGCGCCACCTTCCCCGCCTTCCGGGCCTTCATGATCCCCGGCACCGAGGCCTGGCAGCTCATCCCGACCAGGGCCAGCCGTTCCGCCCCGCCCTCGATCGCGTTCGCGTACCCCAGGGTGTTGGCGGAGTAGGTGTACCGGGACCCCGCGCCGGCCAGGACCTCCTCACGGGTCCGGGCGACCGCCGGCACCGCCCGCCAGGTCGAGCCGTCGCCTTCGAGCGCGGATACAAGTGCAGCGTCGATCTTGTCGTTGGCTAGGCACCAGAGCAGGATCGCCGAAACCAGACCGCCGTCCTGACCCTGCTCGTGGATCTGGGGGTCGGTCGCCCGGGCTAGGAAGATGTCCTTGGCGACGCCGGCCATGTCGTCGGCGTCCCGCTCGCGCCCGAACATGAAGGTGTCGACCTCCGGTTCCCAGTCCCGGAAGCGGGGGCACGCCCTGGTGCAGCTGGTGCAGCCCTTCTGGCCGTGGATGCAGTCGCTCGGGCCGAGTTCCTCCTCCAGGTGGTACGGCTTGAAGGCCCCGTTCTTGTCGTCGTAACCGAGGACGTCGTGTGGGCAGGCGACGATGCACCCCGCGCAGCCGGTGCAGAGCCCGGAGGTCACCACCTCGGAAAAAAGCTCCGCCCACTGCGCCCTCCAGCGCTCCTTCGCAGGTGCAGATTCGGTCGCGGTCACGAGGGGCGAGGCTAGCGGGAGCGGCCGGCGGCTACCTGCTCGCCACGGCCCTCGAGCGCCGCGGCGCACACTGAATCCTCGTCGGCCGCACCCGTGGGGCAGCTGGCGGTGCCGAGCTTCCGGCCTACCGGCAGCGTGCGCAGGTGCTCGAGCACCGAGCGGGTGATCCCTTCGAGCTGTGTGATCTGGTCTGGGTCTAGAAGGTCGATGAGGTGCCGCCTGACGCTCTCGACGTGCGACGGAGCGGCCCGGCGGATCTCTTCCATGCCCTCGTCGGTCAGCACCGCGAACGCTCCTCGCGCGTCAGACGGGCAGTCCTCGCGCCTCACCAGGCCGCGGGCTTCCATCCGGGCGAACTGGTGTGAGAGCCGGCTCTTGGACCAGTCGAGCCGGGTGGCGAGCTCGGTCATCCGGACCCGCCTCTCCTCCGCCTCGGACAGGTTGACCAGCACCTGGTAGTCGGCGTACGACAGTCCGGTCTCGGCGAGGAGATCGCTGGTGATCTGGCTGTGTAGCAGTTCGCTCATCGCCAGATAGCCCCTCCACGCACGGCTTTCCTGGGTGTTCAACCAGCGCGGCTCGGCCGCCGGGCGATCGTCGCCGGCGCCATCGCTCATATCGAGGGCCGTCCCCACGCTGTCATTGTACTAGCCGACCACAGATAGTTGATCTATCAACGATCCGCCCCAAACGATCTCTGACTGGCGCCGGGTCAGTTCCCGTCGTCGCCCGCCCACGCCTGAAGCCAACGCGGGTCGGCCTGGTCGCCTTCCCGGAGGAATCGAACATCGGCCGACAGCCGCATTTCGTCGGTGATGGTGTCGAGCGAGGCATGGACCAGGTGCGGCGAGTGGACGGTGACGTCGCCGGCTTCGAAATTCGCCCACAGCCAGCGCCGGCCGGTGGTGTGCGCAACCAGGGCGAGGTCATGGGTGATCGGCCGGCGGTCGTCGGGCCGGTCGGTGACCGACTTCAGCGGTTCGAACTCGGCCTCGTCCATCTGATGCGACGATTCGAGGTAGATCAGGCCCCCGGCCGGCAGCGGGCAGTCCCCGAGAGGGATCCACATCGTCAGGAGGTGGTCGCTTCCTTGGTCCAGGTAGGTGTGGTCGACGTGGGCCCTCGACGCGCGGGGCGTCGACCGGTCGAAGTGGCGGACTATCGAACGGGGCAGCCTCCACGCCGGACCGCCGAGGACCGCCCGGGCGAGTTCGAGCAGCCGTTGCTGAGAGACGAACCGGTCGAAGACCTCACTCCTCACGAACGCGTGCGCCGGATGCCCCGCCACCCCGTGAGCCGGCAGGTCCGGCGGCCGTTCACCCGAGAACACACCCTCGTCAGGCGACGTGCCCGCCTTCAGGTACGAAGGATCGAAAAGCGAAAAGTAGGCTTCTCGCATCGACCGCACCTCGCCCCCGTCGAGGTAGCCGCGAAGGTACAGGTAGCCGTCCGCCACGTAGCGCTCGGACAGGGCTCGGGCGTCGCCGGCGACATCGGAGCTGTCTCGGAGCGGCGCGAAGTGCCGGTCGTCGAAGGGGACCTCCACTCCGTTGGAACTGACCGTTGATGGCAAATGACCTCTTTCGGCGGCGAACAGAAGAATTCAGGTTATTCGCCGTCGGTCACCCACCGGATGATCCTGCTTCACCGCAGGTGGGTAGCTTAGAGGAACTATAGTTCCTTTAGTCTACCCAGATAGCCTTTGATGCCCTAAGGCTACGCCGCCCCCTGTTTGTCGACCCCTGTTTGTCGACCCCAGTTGTCGACCCCAGGTTGTCGACTCAGTGGTCGAGAGGGTTGCAGATCTGGCAGGGCCGGAAACCGGGGGTGTCGGAGTCGACGGTGCGCAGGTTCTCCTTGGTCGCCACGACCGGGCAGTCGGGCCGGTGAACGAGGGTTCCGCGCTCGGTGGCGACCAGCTGGCGGGCGGCCGTAGAGGTGTAGCTCCCGGAGGTGGCACGGGCCGTCACGGTCGCGGCTTCTGTCTCCGCCCGCCGGCGCGGCCGGCGACCCGAACCGACCGGCTCCTCGTGCTGAGCGGCGGCGCCGGGCGCGGTATCGGTGACGTCAACCCTGTATCCGTTGCTGGCCCCGTTGGACGAATGCGACCCGCTCGCCAGCTGAGCCTCGATACGGGACAACGCCCGCAGCGTCTGCTGGGCCGCGGTACTGGTGGTGCGGATCTGCCGGGTGACCCAGTAGCTGAAATAGAGGAACCCGCCGATGAACACCAGGCCCAGCCCGAGCATCCCGCCGGAGATCAGGTAGTCGTTCTGCTCGTACAGCTTGGGGGTGTGGGCCGCCCCGTACCAGCCCACGATGATCGTGATCACGCCGATCGGTAGGAGAAGCCCTCCCAGCACCAACATCACCGTCTCGAGGGGGAAGTTCCTCGACCGTGCGGGTCGCAGCCGTGCGAGAGATCCCATCAGCGCGGCGTGGCGCGGCGGGACCGATTCGGCATCGGCCGGGTTCTCCGCTTCGTAGCCTCCCGGATGAACGGCGCTGGTCATGAGCTCTCCTCGAGCGGGCAGACACTTTCGGGGGGAGCGAGGTCCAGTTGCCTCCCCATTCGGATTATGCCAGCGCCTGTCGCGACAGCGAGGATCAGCAGCCAGACGAGCAGCCCGGCTCTGATCGGGTGCGACAAGTCGACCGGAGTCAGCGCGCCGAGCGAGTTGTGGGAGACCGCCGGCGCCGTCGTCGGCGCGGTTCCCGACGTGACTGGTGAGACTGAAAGGCTCGGGGCCGAGTTTCCGGTGTCCGTGCCGGACTGGATGGCCGCAGCGGCGCCGGCGGCGGTGCCCGACCCGCCGGCGTTACCGAGCAACCCCGTCCCTCCGCCGCCGCCGAGGCCGCCGAGGTCCACCGGGAACGGCGGAGTGGCGATCGCCGTGGCGGTGGCCCGACCGATCGTGATCGTGAGGCTGGCTCCCTGGAGGAAACCGGGGAGGGTGCAGAGCACGTCCAGCTGCGACGCCTGCGAGGGGATGATCGACCCGCAGTCGAGGTTGACCGCGAGATCCGTGGGAAGCGAAAGGCTGATCTTCAAGCCGGCCGACGTGATCGTCTCGGTGGGCGACTGGCTCGTCTCGGTCTGCGGGAGGGGGGTCATGGTGATGCGGAAGGTCGAGATCAGCTGGTTGACCTGCTGGATGACCGGGTTGGTCAGGGAGCCGATGGCGTTGGTTTGCGCCGGCCCGACTGTGATGCCGTCGTTCCCGACGCTGACCTGCTGCCCGTCGATGGTTATGGCCCCGATGTGGGTGCTGGCCTGGCCGTGGACGTTGTTGGCGCCGTCGCTCGTCGCGGTAGCGGTCGACGTCGTCGCGCCGATGGTGATCATCCCGCCAAGGATGCTCAGGCTCGCGAAAGACCCGGTTGCCTTGGAGGTGGCGACGCTCGCGGCGGACGAGCTGGAGCTGCCCTGAATTCCCTGGACCTGGAACAGCCCGTTGACGGCGAAATCGGAAAGCCCCGACGAAGCGGAAGCCCCGTTGGCGTCGGCGTGAGACACCATTTCGACGACGCCGTTGGTAGGCGAGCCAGGCGGGTAGGTGGAGTCGCCCGGCCCGGCGGGGTAGAAGGTTTCAGCCCGGACCGGGTCGTTCGCTTTCGCCAGCACGGCAGCCAGCTGGGCCGGCAGCCCCAGCTGCCCGGAGAGCGACCCGAGGTTGCCGGCGGTTCCGCCTGGCCAGACCACCGACGCCAGAGCGTGGCCGAACGGGCCCGTCTCGAAGTCGGTGGCGTCCTCGGGGACGTCGGCCTCGGCGAGGGGGTGCACGCCGGATAGGCCGGCGGAGTTGTCGATGACGAAGTCGAAGGGGTTGGCGTCCGACTGCACGGTCCATCCGATCAGGGTGGTGTCGGCGCGCGCGGACGCGGAGGGGAGGACCAGCCCCACCAGCGCGGAGGCGGCGGCTAGCCCCACAATCGCGCGACGGCGAACCCGGGATATCGTGCGGCTCTTCATCTGTTCACCCGGAGCGAGTTTCGCCAAGAGGGCATCAATTACCTCCAAGGTAGGCGCCGGCGACGTCCTCCATGTCGGCCGGTTGGCCCACCGCCTGTATCTGTCCGTGCACCATGACCGCGGCGTAGTCGGCTATCGCGAGCGCAGTTCGGGCGAACTGCTCCACGAGCAGGACGGTCATGCCCTCCGCCGCCAGCTGGCCGAGCACGTCGTACAGCTCGGAGACCACCAGCGGGGCGAGGCCCATCGACAGCTCGTCGAGCAGCAGCAGCGCGGGGTCGGTGACCACCGCCCGCGCCATCGCGAGCATTTGCTGCTGGCCCCCGGAAAGCGTTCCGGCGACCTGCTTGCGCCTCTCGGCGAGAATCGGAAAACGGGCGAACGTCTTCTCCTCGACCTCCCGCACGCCCGAGTTGCCCGTGCCGTAGGTCATCACCTTCAGGTTCTCTTCGACGGTCAGATTGGGAAAGATCCCCCGTCCCTCCGGGATGCTGCACACTCCGGCGCGGGCCAGACGGTCGGCCCCCACGCCGTTCAGGTGCTGGCCGCCGATGTGCACGCAGCCCGACGCCGGGTTGTGGCGCCCGTCGATGACCTTCAGAGTCGTGGTCTTGCCAGCGCCGTTGGGACCGAGGAGCGCGAACAGCGTTCCGGCGGGGACCAGCAGGTTGACCCCGTGCAGAACCTCGATGCGGCCATAAGCCGCTTTCATGTCGATCAGCTGGACCGCCGGCGGGATCACGCGCGGGTCTCGAGCTCGACGGTGGGATCGTCGTCAAGGTCGGGGCGGCCCAAACCGATGGAAGTCTCGCCTTCGGGCGATAGCTCGTCGAGCTCCTCGGTTCCTTCGCCGGCGCCGAGGTAAGCCTCTTGGACCTTGCGGTCGTTGCGCACGTGTGCTGCTGTTCCTTCGGCGATCTGGACGCCGAAGTCGAGAACATGGATCCATTCGCACACGTCCATGATCAGCTCCATGTCGTGCTCGACGAGAAGGATCCCCAGCCCGTCCCCGGCGAGTTCGCGGAGCAGGTGCCCGAACGCTTCCGACTCTGCCGTGTCCAGGCCGGAGCCCGGCTCGTCGAGGAGCAGGAGCCTGGGGCGGGTTGCCAGCGCGCGGCCGAGCTCGGTCAGCCTCGCCAAGCCTGTCGGAAGCGTGTTGGCCGGGGCGTCGCCGAGCCGGTAAAGACCGGTCCTCTCGAGGATCGTGTCGGTCTGTTCGTCGACGTCGAAGCGCTCCCGGCTCCATCGCCTCCTTATCTCGCCGGCGACCTGGATGTTCTCGCGGACGGTGAGCGAACCGAATATCTCGAGCCGCTGGAACGTGCGGGCGATGCCCAGCCTCGCCCGGCGATGGACGGGCAAATCGGTCACCGGCTGATCGTCGATCAGCACTTGCCCCTGGGTTGGCATCTGAAGGCCGGTGATCACGTTGAAGATGGTGGTCTTGCCCGCGCCGTTCGGTCCGATCAGCCCGGTGATGCGCGCCGCGTCCGCGGCTATCGACACGTCCTGCAACGCGGTCACCCCGCCGAAGCGGACCGTTACGTCAAGCGTCTGCAACAGTGGCACGGCTGACCTCGACAGGTGACGGTGACGGGCTCATGTCCGCGGCGAGCGGCCGGCCGGGCAGCCCCCGACCTCGCAGGCCTCTGATGCGCGCGAGCTGTTCCCTCAGTTGCTCGCCGGTGCTTGCGATGATGCCCTCGGGACGCAACACGAGGCCGAGTGCACCGAAACCGGTCATGAAATAGGTGACCGCCGCGAAGCGCGACGGAAGGTGAATGGCGATCTGCGGCGCCAGTGCAAGAGAGAGGCTGCCGGCGAGCGCACCTCCCGGAGTCGACACCCCCCAGATGTAGACGATGAGGACGATGAAGAGGCTCTCGATGTATTGGAAGTTGTCGCTGGTGACGGTGTGCTGGGTGGAACCGTACAGTGCGCCGCCGAACGTCGCGATCGCGGTCGCCAGCGAGAACAGAGCCACCTTGGTCAGGCGAAGGTTGAGCCCGAGGGTCGCGCAGGCGGCCTGGCTGTCCTTGGTCGCGTTGAGCAACCGCCCGAACGGGCCACGACGGATTGCAAGGATCCCTGCGGCGAGCAACGCGAAGATCGCCGTCATCACCACCAGGTTCGTGCGGTCGTTGCCCATGTCGATCCCCGGAAGGTGCAGGCGTGGGATGACCAGGTCGCTGCGGCCCATCACAGAGTCCTGAAGGAAGAACAGGTAGTAGGCGAGCTGCCCGAACGCGAGGGTCGACAGCGCCAGCTCGAGTCCTCGCAACCTCAACGCAGGCAGCGCGACGACCGCGCCGAGCGCTGCTCCGGCGAGTGCCGCGACGAGCAGACCGACCGGATTGCCGTGGTGCCCTGTGTGAGCGAACACGTACGCCCCGAGACCGAAGAACGTGTACTGGCTGAGCGAGATCTGACCCCCGTAGCCGGACAGCAGCACGATCGACAGCGCACCGATGGCGAGAGAGACGCCCGTGTTCACGTTTCCGAGCACGGTTCCGTGCAAGAAAGGAGCGACGATCACCGCAATCGCCACGAGCAGCGCGGCGTTCACCAGGCTGCCGCGGGCGCTCGGGATTCTCACCGCCTTGGCCACCGGCGCGACACCTGCGCGCAGACGCACCGCCGGAAGGGCTAGCAGGACGATGAACAGGAACAGGGTCGGAAGGACCGGTCGCAGGTGCACCAGCCAGCCGCTCAGGTTGACGTATCCGGTGACGTAGGCGTCCGCCAATCCGATGACCATCGCGCCTGCGAATGTGAGCGGAAGGCTTCGGAGCCGGCCGAGCATCGCCGCGGCGAAGCTGTTGAGCACGAGCAAGGTCAGGTTGAGGATGTCGAGCGCGGCCGTCGAGGCTTGAAGAATCCCGGCGAGCGCGCCGAGCGAGGCTCCGATCATCCACGAGAGAGCATTCAACGACTTGGGCCTGCCACCGTTCAGAGCCATGAGGGAGCGGTCGTCGACCACTCCGCGCATCGCAATACCGAGGCGTGTGTTGTAGAAGAACAGCCGCAGCCCGCCGGCCACGGCCGCGGCGAGCACGATCGTGAGGATCTCTGCGTAGCTCACCCGGTTCCCGTCGATGACGATGTGCCGGTTCGGACCGAAGAACAGATTGAGAGTTCGGCCGGTCGTCTGCGGCCAGACCGTGAACGCGATGCCCATCAGCGCGACGAGTATGGCCAGAGTCACCACGAGGGTCAGTCCGGTGTCGTTGATGTTGATGTGCCTTATGAGAACGCGCTCCAGCAACACGCCCAGAAGCGGGGCAAGCACCAACAAAACCAAACCCAACGCGTACGGAGCCGCCCAGTGGTCGCTGACCCTCAGTTGCCAGTAGGCGAAGGCCATGATCATGCCGATCGCGCCGTGCGCGAAGTTGAACACACCGCTGGTCGTGTAAGTCACGACCAGGCCGGAGGCCGCGATCGCGTAGATCGCGCCCAGTGATATCCCGGCGATGGTGAGTCCGATGAACTCGCTCATCGGATCACGCGTTGGTCAGGTAGTAATTCGGCGTGTTGGCGCAGTCGAATCCCGTTGGCGGGTCGGCCGGGTCGCGGACGAACTTGCCGTTGACCACGTCGATGATGATGTAACAGTAGGCGGGCGTCTTTTTCGCGGGGTTGTCGGTCGCCACGATCCCACCACCGGTGAACTGGGTGATGGTCGACAATCCGCTCTGTAGCGCCGCGCGCGTCGGAGCACCGCCGGCGTTGATGCCCTGGACGAAGAGCATGCCGGACAACCACCCGTACACGGCGAAGATGTCGGGCGCGCTGTGGTACAGCGCCTGGTACCACTTGTCGAACAGGCCGACCTCGGGAACCGAGGCCGCGTCCTCCCCGCTGTACATCGCCTCGCTCTGCTCGAGTATCGCTCCGTTCGCTGCCGGGCCGGCCTGCGCGATGAACGACGGGTCATAAGCCGGCGCCCCCCAGTCGGCTAGCTGTATCGAGCTCAGATAGCCGATGTTGTAAAGCGACTTCGCCATGTCGGCGTACACCGAGGCGGTCGCCTGGAAAACGATCCCCTTCACACCGTGCGACTGCATGTTGCGCGCCTCGGTGTCGAAGTTGGTCTGGGTGGGCTCGATTCCCTCCTCCGAGTAAACGAACTGGTACCCGATCGACTTCAATCCGGCGACTTCCGCCAGACCCGTCTGCTGGGCGGTCGCGTTGTTCTCGGTGAAGTAGGCCATGTGCGAGGCCGCGTCGGGATACTTCTGCTTGAAGTAGACGTACGGCGCGATGTTCCAACCGACTGGCTCAGGCTGCGGCGAGAAGTTGTTCGGAAGATTGAACCGCTGAGGGCTCAGGGCCTCTCCGATGTCTGGGATGCCGTTCTGCTGCATGACCGAGGCACCGCCCTGGTCGTCGACGGAAAACGAACCCACGAAGGCGAGCACCTGGCCCGCAAGAGACTGGGTCGCGGTGGCGTTCTGGCTCGCATCCAAGTTGTCGTCAGCGGACTTCACGACCATCTTGCGACCGCACACCCCGCCGACGCTGTTTATGTAAGCCGCGAAGGCCTGCGTTCCGCGCTGGGCTCCGAGGAACAAGCCCGGGACCGGACCGGTCAGCGTGCTCACGTTTCCTACGTCGATCTCGGACGCGCTCACGCCCGGGTCGTGGCTCTGCGCGCTTGCCGTGCACACCTTCCCGCCGGCCGCAGTCAGCCCGCCGGACGCGCCACCGCCGCCGCCACCACCGGCCGCCACCGCGCCGGTGCCGCCTGACGAACCGCCTCCCGCCGCGGAGCCGGCTCCACCTGTCGACGCTCCGCCCGACCCCGACGCGGTGCTGCCCGACGCAGTGCCCGAACCACCCGTGCCCGAGGACCCCGATGCCGATCCGGCATTCCCCGACGCTCCCGCACCGACCCCGGTACCAGCCTGGTTGAGGGCTTCTATCTGAGCCTTGCTGAGCCTGGCACCGCACCCCGCTGCCAGGAGGCAAACGGCGGCCAGGACAGCGACGACTCCGTTCTTTTTCATACTCCTCCCAGGCGGTACTACAGCAGGCGCGGACACCCAAAAGGTGTCAGGCAGAACAGTTTCGCTGCCACGTGCCGGAACCCTCTAGGCCAGGTTCCCACCAGCCGGGACAGCTACAGTCCCGACCGAGCAACGGGGAGGACAGCGGGAATGACTCAGGTTCACACGGTTAGCGGGCTGATCGACGCATCCGATCTTGGGCCCACTCTCATGCACGAGCATGTATTCGTACTCACGCCCGACCTGTTGCAGAACTATCCGAATTACCCGTCAACCTGGGACGAAGAGGAACGAGTCGCCGACGCCATCGACAAGCTCAATCGCCTCGTCGCGCTTGGCGTCCGTACGATCGTCGATCCCACGGTCGTGGGGCTCGGGCGGTACATCCCGAGGATTCAGAGGATCGCCAAGGAGGTCGACCTCAACATCGTGGTCGCGACCGGTCTGTACACCTACGACGACCTGCCCCCGAACTTCCACTACGTCGGCCCGGGCACCCCGATCGGAGGGGACGAGCCGATGGTCGACCTGTTCGTCAATGACATCACCGAGGGGATCGCCGGCACCGGCGTCAAGGCCGCGTTCCTGAAGTGCGCGATCGATCAGCCCGGCCTCACCCAGGGGGTCGAGCGGGTTCTTCGCGCCGTCGCCAAGGCCCACCGAGCGACCGGCGCGCCCATCACGGTCCACACGTTCCCCGGGAACCAGAGCGGTCTCATCGCGCAGCAGGTCTTCCAGGATGAGGGTGTCGACCTGACCCGTGTTGTCATCGGGCACAGTGGCGATTCCACCGACCTCGACTACCTCAAGAAACTCGCCGACGCCGGCTCGATCCTGGGGATGGATCGCTTCGGCGCCGAGGTGCTGCTGCCGACGGCCGACCGGGTGGACACGATCGCGGCGCTGTGCCTCGACGGGTATGCCGACCGCATGGTACTCGCCCACGACGCCTCGTGCTACATCGACTGGTTCAACCCCGATCTCGTCAAGACGTTGATGCCGAACTGGCACTACGAGCACATCTCCAACGACGTGCTCCCCGCTCTTCGCGAGGCCGGGGTCACCGACGACCAAGTCACCGCGATGATGGAAGGCAACCCTCGCCGCTACTTCGAGAACGTCGAGCCGTACTAACGCCCTGCTAGGTCAGACCCAGAGAATCTCGTCGCTGCCCGGGTCGGCCGGCAGGTCGCAAGTCGGGCAGTACCACCGGACCTCCATCGGAGTCCCGCAAAGCTCGTGCGACGGGGTCCGCTCGTCGGCCGTTCCGTGGTCGGAGTTCCACTGCGCCAAGATCCTCGCCGCGCCGCCGAGGGCCGTTCCCGCCTCGGTCAACTCGTAGGCGTACCTCAAAGGACGCCGGGAGTACGGCGTCGCCAGCAGGATCTGTTCGGCCTCAAGCCGGCGCAGCCGCTGGGCCAGGACGTTGGTCGCTATACCGGGGAGCTCCTCCTGAAGGTCGGCGAAGCGGCGCGGACCGCCGGCGAGGGCGTCCACAACAAGTAGCGACCACCGGTCGCCGACCCGTTCGAGGGCGCCGGCGAGGGCGCGGCGTGCGTCGGTCGCGGATCGACGGGGGCGCATATCCAAATTTTTAGCCGGATCGTCCAGCTCGCTGGTAACTTGCATCTTGCAAGTCACTCTACAGGAGACGATGGAGGTCGTGATGGCACTGGTGGACGAGCTGCCCGGGGTTGCGGGCGCCGTATCGGAGAAGGTTGGACGCTCGGTCGTAAGGGTCGGGCGCGACGGGCGGGGAAGCGGGCTGGTCATCGGCGAGGGCCAGGTGTTGACCAGCGCCCACAACTTGCGCGGTGGCGAGATAACCGTCGCCTTCGCTGACGGCCGTTCCGCGGTCGGCACGGTGGCAGCGGCCGATGCCGACGCCGACATCGCAGTCGTCAACGTGGACACGGCCGGCTCGCCTGCTGTCCCGTGGGATCCGCAGATTGCTGGCCGGTTGAGCCTGGGGACGCCCGTTCTCGGCGTTGCCCTGGCGGCAGGCGGGGGAGTCCGGGTTACGTTCGGCACCGTTTCGTCGGTCGGTCGCGCGTTTCGCGGTCCCCGAGGCCGGCTCATCTCCGACGGGATCGAGCACAGCGCGACCCTCGGCCGGGGCTCGTCGGGTGGGCCGCTGCTCGACTTCGAGGGGCGACTGGTCGGCATCAACACCCACCGGACGGGCGACGGTCTCTACCTGGCCGTTCCGGCAGGGACAGGGCTGCGGGCGAAGGTCGATTCGTTGTCGAAGGGTGAGGCACCGACCCGCCGGCGCCTGGGCGTCGGCCTGGCTCCGTCACGGATGGCCGCGCGGCTCCGCTCGGCGGTAGGGCTCCCCGCTCGGGACGGCGTCCTCGTGCGAGAGGTCGCGTCCGGCAGCCCCGCTGCGGAGGCGGGCCTGACCCGGGGCGACCTGATCGTCGCCGCCGGAGGGTCGGCGGTAACCACCACCGACGAGCTTCTCGCCGCAGTTGATGCGGTGGGCGACGACGGGATCCTTCGGCTTACCGTCGTGCGGGGCGTCGAGGACGTCGAGGTCGTGGTTCGTTTTGCGGGGGCTGCAGAAGAGGTCTGACGATCCTCGTCAGCGCGGCTCTCGCCTCGCCGGGGTCCTCGAAGTCGACGACGGACCCCGGCATGAGGACAAAGGAGATCGCGAGGCGCACCAGCACCTCCGCAACCAGCTCGACCTCCGCGCGCCGGCGGCCATCCATGGTCTCTCCGGTGAGCGTCTCGTACTGCGACACCAGCGCCGCCCGGCCCAGGTGGAGCACGGGTGCGGCGGTGAAGAGGGAGAGGGCGGTGGCTTTGTCGTTTTCGAACAGTCCCGGGACGAGCGACTCGGTGGCCATCCGCATTCCCACCAGAAAACCTTCCACCACCTTTTCCTCCACCCCCTCCGCATCGGCGACGGCCCGCGCGATGGCAGCGAAGAAGCGGTTGATTTCACGGGCGATCGTCGCGTGGACGAGGTCCTCCCGGCTCGCAAATCGGCGATACACAGTGGCTCTGCCGACTCCCGCGACGTCGGCGACATCATCCATGCTCCAGCGGCGTAACCCGTAACGTGCCAGCAGTTCTGCGGCCGCGTCGACGACTGAATCGGTCGCCTCGTCTTCGATCCTGTTTACGTCGATTACTCCCCCGACCCCGGCGATGATCGCGGTCACGTCGAGAATCGCGGCCTTGCGCGGCACTGGTCAGGCCACCGCTGCGCTCGCCGCAGCCGCTTCTCTGGCGGCTTTGCGACCAGCGGCCGCGGTCGGCCCGTAGCGAAGGTTCTCGGGTACGAAGCGCCAGGACTCGCGGGTGGCGAGCTGGAGCGACCGGTACTGCATCTGCTGGTCGATCCGCCATGGAATTCCGAAGCGGCGACGGACCCGTCCCGGCAAGCCACCGATTGCCGTCAGCTGCAGGACCGGCGTAACGACCACTGGTTGCAACGGCTTCGTCCACCACGGGAGGAACGGCACGCCGAGCGATCGGTCGTTGAGCGCCATCTCAACCGCCCGCTCTGCTGCAGGAGTCATCTCCAGAACCTCGTCGCAATATCTGCGCCACGCTGCGCGGAACGAGTCCCAGTCCGGTGGCACCGCCTTCATCGATACCCCGTAGCGTCGATACCACTCGACCCCGTCGAGGTATAGCTCTTCGCGTTCTGCGTCGTTCAGTTGCTTCCGGTCGAAGCGGTCGATCAACTGCTCCACCGCGTATTGGAACGTGGCGTGCGCCCACCAGAACGTCGACGGTTCCAGCGCGCTGTAGCGCCGCTGCTGCTCGTCGATTCCCTTGATCTTGCGGTGCAGATCCCGGACCCTGTGTCCGAGCGTCTCCGGATCGGGGTCGTAAACGACGCCGATGATCTGGGGAATGGACCTGACGATCCGGTCCCAAGGATCGTCGAAGAAGTTCGAGTGGTCCGCCACGCCGGCCCCGATCGCCGGGTGCATCAGCTGCAGGATTCCGGCCGACAGCCCGGTGAACCCGAGGCGGTGGTCGCCGGCATACCGCCACAGCAACGAACCGGGACCGAGCGGCCGTGGCGCCGGCACGGCGTTGGCGCGCTGAGACATAGAGATGATTTTAGTCTCATCGGGGGTCTGCCGGGGGGACGGCTCGATGAGCTGCTCGGTCCCGGATGATCTATGAGGCTCAACGGCTCAGCTACTTGGACGAAAGCGGCCTTCTTTCGCCCCTGACGCCAGATACACCCAGCTCCTCCGTTTACAGGGTCGTCATAGGCGTCAAAAGGAAGAGCGAAAGGAGCGTTTGAACCGCGTTGGTCGCTGATATGGAAATCCACATCATTCGAATAATCATTAGGGAAATAGGCTGCGCTAAGTGATTATCGCATCGCTCTGCACGGCGTTCGAGACGGTCCTCGCCGGGGATGACGATGTGATCGGCGGGCCGGTGGACATGGTGGCCAAGTTCGAAGATCATGGATGAACGAGCTACTGGTAGATGAACCAGATCCTCCAACCTTCACGGAAACGGGACACGAAGAAGGCGAGCTGGGACAGGCTCGCGCTTGGCAAGGCCTTGGGGAGGTACACCTCGACGATGATCGTGTCGGCCCCCACCCCGGGGTCGCACTGGGTGTAGGGGATGGCGGCGTGCGGTTGCGCTTCCGGAGAGGGCGGGGGCGTCGCCTTGTACACGTTCTGGATCTGGTAAGGCCCGCCGAACTGGTTGCCCCCCGACTGAAGGTCGTCTGCGACTATCGCGGCCGCTTGAGCGTCGGCGTCTTTGGTGAGTGGCAGGGGAGTTGCGAGCGGGCATCCTTGCGGGTCGGTGGCAACTCGTGTCGCCGGGTAGGTCACCCCAGGGTTGGGTGCGACCGTTGTCGTGGAGGATGACGGGTTGCCGACGATGGTGACAGAGTTCTGGCTACCTGAATTGAGCAGAGCGAGCGGAAAGATCAGCGCGACGGCGGCAAGGGCGAAAATTGCCGCGACGATGGTTACCCCTGTTCGATGGCGGCGGCCTGCCCTGGCTTCGAGAGCGCGAAGGTCCGGTACAGGTTTGCGGCCGGCCGAGATCTTCAGGTGCAGTGTCGCTGTTTTGCCGAGGTCGTCAACTTCAGTCATCTGGTGCCTCTACTCCGAGTGCGCTCGCCACCCGACGGCGTCCCTGATGGAGCAGCGCTCTCACTGTCCCTTCCCGTATCTCGAGGATCGCGGCCACCTCGGTGACCGACAGGTCTTCCCAGTAGTACAGGGCGACCACCTCCGCCTGCCGACGTGGCAAACACCGGACGGTCCTCCAAAACTCGAGATCAGCTTCCACGTCCCCACCCGGGTCGTCCGCTCTGGTGTTGGCAAGTCGAAGGTAGGCGAGCGCTTCGCGGGAGAGACGGCGCCTGGCCGACAGAGCCAGATTGATGACCACCCTGCGCAACCACGCGCCCGGACGGTCGTAGGCGGAGACTTTCGACCATCTCTGATGTCCACGAACGAACGCTTCTTGGACGATGTCTTCAGCGGCCGACCAGGATCCGGTGAGGGCGAACGCCAAGCCGAGCAGGCCCTGGTATTCGGTTGCGACGAGAGCGCCGAAATCTCCGCCAGTCCCGTTCGAGTCCCTGGCCGAAGCGAAGGACTTGTACCGAATGTCGCACATGATGCCATGGCCTTCCCAATCAGCTCACACTTTCGGACCAAATAGTTCGCTTAGCATCCAGCCCTTTTTTTCTGAGATGGGACCACCTCGACAGGCATGCAGCCAGAAATGGTGTGGCAGACGATTCCCGGGAACCTTCTTTTTGGGGCGGCTTCCATCGCCAGATGTCGTCATAACGTCAACGCCGCCCAATGGGACTGGATCTCCTACCACAGTCACCGGATGATCCCGACGCTCCAACGAACCAGTGGGACGGGCAGGTAATAAATCGACCGAGACGTGGGCAGCACTGAACCGGTGCTTCCTCTACACGTCCGACTTGCTCGAGATCCACTGGATTTGGGAGGAACAGCGTCGAACGTCGAGGCGTTATCTAGGGGTCACGCCCTGCTTTTGCCTATCTGTTCAACGGCTGGGTCCAATACCGTGGCCGGCGCGAACCTCCCGGTGGCGTGGCTTGGAGGCAAGTTGACAATCCGTTGAAGACCCGCTCCGGGTCGCTCAGGCAGCGATGGTGCGTCTGAGCAGGACCGTTGTGGCTGGCGGGGGAGGACTCGAACCTCCAACATCCGGATCCAAAGTCCGGTGTTCTGCCAATTGAACTACCCGCCACCGCGGGGCCCCAGGCTCGCATAATCGTACGGCCGCCGTGGGGTTGGTACCCCGCGTCGCGGAGGAGGGCGGGTTGGGTCCCGCCCGGGCGATGTCGTGGCCGTGGGGTTGGTAGAAAAGAGCCATGTCGCGCGACGCCACCCTTTCGGCCGTCGTCCTCGCCGCGGGAGAAGGCACCCGCATGCGCTCCGAGCGGCCCAAGCCGCTCCACCGGTTGTGCGGCCGGCCAATGGTCGTTCACGTGCTGTATGCGCTCGCGGAGCTGGAACTGGATCGGGCGGTTGTCGTCGTCGGTCACGGCGCGCCCTGGGTGATCAAGTCGGTCGGCGAGCAAGCGCCTCCAAGCCTCGAGGTTGACTTCGTCGAACAGCGCGTTCAACGCGGCACCGGTGACGCGGTGTTGGTCGCTCTGTCGGCGTTTCCCGACGAAGGCGACGAGTCGGACATTGTTGTGCTGCCGGGGGACACGCCGTTGCTTAGGCCCCCGACCCTTGCGGCATTGGTGCGCGAGCACCGTCGCGCTGATGTCGCCGCGACCGTCCTGACTGCGAAACTCTCCAACCCACACGGCTACGGACGAGTCGTAAGGGACCGCAACGACATGGTCTCTCGCATCGTCGAGCAGGGGGACGCAACCGAAGACGAACTGGCCGTGGACGAGGTCAACACCTCGATATACGTGTTCAGGCGCTCCGTGCTCGCGCCGGCGCTCAGGCGGCTCAGCCCCGACAATTCACAGGGCGAGTACTACCTCACCGACGCGATCGGAGTCCTTCACGACGCTGGTTACGCGGTCACCTCCGTGGTAATCGAAGATCCGATGGAAGCTGCGGGCGTCAACGATCGGCACCAATTGGCGGTTGCCGAAGCCGAGCTGCGAGACCGGATCAACGAACGCTGGATGCGCCGAGGAGTGACGATGGTCGATCCGGAAGCGACCTACGTGGACACGACCGTGGAGCTCTCGGAGGACGTGGTCCTGTACCCCGGGACCCATCTACAGGGAAACACGACGGTTGCAGTCGGAGCTGAGCTCGGTCCGAACACCCAGCTCGCCGATTGCACGGTCGGCGCGCGGGCAGTGGTGACCGCCACGATTGGGCGAAATTGCGAAATTGGGGCGGAAGCTCAAGTGGGTCCCTGGGCCTACCTGCCTCCCGGAACGAAGCTTGGCGCCGGTTCGGTCACCGGTCCGTGCTTCACTGGAGGGGCAGATGACACACGCTGATTTCGACGACAGCAGCGCTCACATGGAGCTCGTGCCCACTCGCAAGCTCCACGTCTTGTCCGGGCGCACCCATCCGGCCCTCGCCGAGGAGATCGCCAGCAACCTTGGCGTTTCTCTGAGCGACCCCAACATTGTCGACTTCGCCAACGGTGAGATCCGTCCGCGATTCACCGAGTCGGTGAGAGGGGCTGATGTTTTCATCATTCAGTCCCACGGGCATACCCCGGGGCGATCGGTGAACGACTCGCTCGTGGAGCAATGGATCATGATCGACGCGGCCAAGCGGGCTTCGGCGAAACGGATCACCGCGGTCTGCCCGTATTACGGGTACTCCCGCCAGGACCGTAAGTCGAAGGGACGAGAGCCGATCACCGCCCGGATGGTCACCGATTTCTTCAGCACAGCCGGCGCCGACCGGATCATGTCGGTCGATCTGCACTCGGGCCAGATCCAGGGATTCTTCGACGGGCCGGTCGACCACTTGACTGCTGTTCCTCTGCTGACCGACTACCTGAGGGAGAACGCCCCGAGCGGCGACTTCGTTATGGTCGCCCCGGATACCGGGCGGACCAAGGTGGCCGAGCAGGCCGCACGGCACGCCGGCTCGGACGTCGATGTGGCCGCCGTCTACAAGCGCCGCCCCAAGGACCTCGTCAATCAGGTCCAAGCGCTGGATGTGATGGGTGACGTCGAAGGCCGAATGTGCGTGCTGATCGACGACATGGTCGACACCGCCGGCACCATCGTCGCCGCGGCGGAGATCCTGCTCGACAAGGGCGCTACCGAGGTCTGGGCGATGGCAACTCACGCCGTGCTTTCGGACCCGGCTGCGGACCGGCTGAAGAATTCGCCCATAACTCGCGTCGTCGTCTCCGACACCCTCCCGCTCCCTCCCGAGAAGCAGATCGACAAGATCGAGGTCGTATCTGTTGCTCGTGTCTTCGCCGACGCGATCGCCGCCGTCTTCGGCGATGGCTCGGTTTCTCAGATATTCGGCGGAGAGAACCAGACCTAGGGCGTCGCCGGCGCCGCCTGCCCATGCCGCTTCCGGGTTGGCCATTTCACGTTTGGGCGTAAGAACGAGCACCCTACGGCTCAATTCCACGCCCGAAGCGCAGAGTTACACCCAGAAGCGACCGGCCACCGCTGCCCGAACCGGCCCCGACTCGTCGGCCGCACCCGCCCGCCGGCCACGCCCCGCGCCGCCGGCCACACCCGCCAAAGGCCACGCCGGCCCAACCCGCTAAACTCCACCGGTCCCCTCGTCGTATCCCCGTGGCAGGAGCGCGTTTCGATGGCTGAAGTAACTCTGGTGGCCGAGGCCGGCCGAACGATCGGCTCGGCGGCGTCGCGCCGCCTGCGGGCTGCCGGACGCATCCCGGCCGTCGTGTACGGGCATGGAGCAGAGGGCCGGTCGGTGTCGGTCGACGGGCGCGAGCTCCGGCACGCGCTCTCAGGCCAGGCGGGCCTCAACCAGCTTCTTTCCCTCAAGATCGGCTCGGAGACCCATCTGGCGCTCGCCCGTTCGCTGCAGCGCCATCCGGTTCGCCACACGGTTCTTCACGTCGACTTCCTGATCGTCCGCCGCGACGAGGTGATCTCCGCCGAAGTTCCGCTGGTCCTGACCGGTGAGGCGAAGGCGGTCGAGCAAGAGCGCGGCCTGGTCGAGCAGCAACTCAACTCACTCACCGTGAAGGCGACTCCGGACAAGATCCCCGGCCACATCGAAGTCGACATCTCCGCCCTCACCATCGGTGAGGCCATTCGGGTCGGCGACCTGAAGCTTCCCGCCGGCGTGACGACCGAGGTGAGCTCCGAAGAGGTGATCGCCCAGGGCGCACTCAGCCGGGCTGCGGCCGAGATCGAAGCGATCGAAGCCGAAGCTGCCGAAGCCGCCGAAGCTGCTGCCGAGGGAGCACCTGCCGAGGGCGAGGCGGCCGCTGCGGGGGCCGGAGCCGGCGAAGGCGAGGGCGCGGCCCCCGGCGAGGGGGCTTCCCAGTCCGAGGAGGGCTAGCTGCTCGGCCGGGCGCGGTCCGGCACCCCTTCGGACCTTCTGGCAGTCGGGCTCGGCAACCCGGGCGCCGAGTACGCGCACACCCGGCACAACGCCGGCGCGGACGTGGTCGCACTCCTTGCCAAGCGGCACGGTGGTCGCCTCAAACGCGGCAAGGAGGATGCTCTCGTCAGCGAGGTGCGCGTGGACAGCCGCCGGCTGGCTCTCGCGTTCCCGCAGACCTACGTCAACGAGTCCGGCCGTTCCGTCACCCGCCTCGTCCGCAGGTTCGGGATCGATGATCTGACCGACCTGGTGATCGTTCACGACGAGCTTGACCTGCCGCTGGGAGTCGTGCGGGTGAAGGCCGGCGGGGGACTAGCCGGCCACAACGGTCTCCGTTCGATCAAAGCGCACCTGCACTCCGACGAGTTCAGCCGGGTGCGTATCGGGATCGGCAAGCCTCCGGGTGGCAAGGAAAAAGGTGCCGACCACGTGCTGAACGCACCCTCCCGAAAGGACCGCGAGGAGCTCGCCGTGAGCATCGAGGTCGCCGCGGACGCGGTCGAATGGATCCTGGAGCACGGCGTTTCTTCCGCCCAGAACCGGTTCAATGGGTGAAGTGCCCGGCACGCCCCCAGCTCCCTCCACAACTCCCGCGGCCAAACCTCCCGCGGCTGCAACTCCCGCGGCCAAAACTCCCGTGGCCGGATCGCCCGCCGCCGTGCTTTCGCCCCTTCTCCCCCTGCTCCGCACCGACGAGACGTTCACCGCTCTGCGCGATCTCCGGAATGCCGTCGTCGCGGTGCCGGAGCCGGCGAGGGCGTTCGCGCTCGCCGGCATAGCCGACGCGTCAGGCCGGCGTCCGCTCGTCGTCGCAGTTGCCACCAACGCTGAGGCGGAACGCCTCGCCAACGACGTCGCCGCGTTCATCGGGGCCGGCGAGGTCGACCTGTGCCCGGCCTGGGAGACCCTCCCGTTCGAGAGGGTCAGCCCGAGCCTCGAGACGATGGGCCGGCGCCTCCGCACGATGTGGCGGCTTCGAAGCGGTTCGGCGCGCACGCCGCGGGTGCTCATCGCGCCGGTCCGCTCCCTGCTGCAACGGCTGGGACCCCACGTCGAGGAAACCGACCCGATCATCATCAACAAGGGCGATCAGGTCGATCCCCAGGACCTCGTCGCCCGGCTGATCTCGTTCGGGTACAGGCGGGAGTACCAGGTCGAGCACCGCGGCGAGGTCGCTGTGAGAGGTTCGATCGTCGACGTCTTCGGGGCCACCGACGACGTCCCCGTGAGGGTCGATCTGTGGGGCGACGAGGTGGACCGTCTGAGCGAGTTCTCCGTGGGAGACCAGCGTTCCACCGGAGATGTCGACTGCGTGGAGCTGTTCGCGTGTCGCGAGGTTCGCCCAACCGAAGAAGTCCGCGACCGTGCGGTCGCGCTCTCCGGGGACGCCCCGTGGGGACGGCAGCAGTGGGAGCGGATCGCCGACGGTCAGGTCTTCGACGGGATGGAGTCGTGGCTGCCGTGGCTAGCGCCGGAGGAGCACCTCCTCGTCGATCTTCTTCCAGACGACGCGCTCGTGGTGCTGGTAGAGCCCCGCCGGATGCGCGACCGCGCGGCCGAACTCCTCGACGAAGAGGCCGCCCTGGCGGGCACGCTCGCGCAGACGTGGGGCGCCGGCGGCGACGATTTCCCCCGCCTGCATCTTCCGTTCGATCGGCTCCTTGCCCACACCAAGGCCGCCGCGTGGACGTTGACCGCGGCCCCGGAGAACCCGGGCACGGAAGTGGTTGCCGCAACCGGGTGGGACCCTGTCGTCGGGGGTGGCGAACGGCTCATGGGGCAGCTGCGCCAGTTCAAGGCCGACGGGTACCGGATCGTCGTGTGCGCGGAAGGGCGGGGAAGTGGCGCCCGGCTTTCCGCGCTCCTCAACGACCACGGCATCGACGCCGCGCTCATCGAGCCAAGCGCCACCGAACCAAACCGCGCCGGGCTGGATGCGCACAAGGCTCTGGCTTCCGCGGGAGCGTCCGTCGTCGTTCAACCCCTCGAGAGAGGTTTCTTGTATCCCGCCGCGAAGATCGCCGTCCTCGCCGAGGGCGACATCACCGGCCGGCGGCGTGCCCATAGGCGCCCTCGCGCCAGGGCCCGCAGCGCGGAGACCTACTTCGACGATCTGAAGACCGGCGCGTACGTGGTGCACTACCAGCACGGCGTCGGGCGTTTTGCAGGCATGGTTCGCCGGTCGATCGCCGGCGTCGAGCGCGACTACCTCCTCCTCGAGTACAAGGGCGGCGACAAGCTCTACGTCCCTTCGGACCAGGTGGACCTGCTGCGCCCTTACACCGGAGGGGAAGCGCCGTCGCTCAACCGCCTCAACGGCTCCGACTGGCAGAAGGCGAAATCGCGTGTGCGCTCCGCGGTCCGCGAGATCGCCCAGGAGCTGGTGGTCCTCTACCAGAAGCGCGTCAACTCCCCCGGCCACGCCTTCGCGCAGGACACGCCCTGGCAAGGGGAGCTCGAATCGGCCTTCCCGTACAACGAGACCCCCGATCAGCTCAAAGCCATCGACGACGTCAAAGCGGATATGGAAGTGCAGGCTCCGATGGACCGGCTCGTTTGCGGGGACGTCGGATTCGGCAAGACCGAAGTGGCCGTCAGGGCTGCGTTCAAAGCAGTTCAGGACGGCAAGCAGGTGGCCATCCTCGTGCCGACCACTCTCCTCGCGGCGCAGCATTTACAGACCTTCTCCGACAGGTACGCCGGGTATCCAGTCCGGGTCGAAATGCTCTCGCGCTTCCTCACCCCCTCGCAGTCGAGGCAGGTCGAGCAGGGGCTTGCCGATGGGTCTGTCGACGTGGTGATCGGTACCCACAAGCTCCTCTCCGAAGGTCTGAAGTTCAAGGATCTGGGCCTGCTGGTCGTAGACGAGGAACAACGCTTCGGGGTTTCCCACAAGGAAGCGATAAAGAAGCTGAGAACTGACGTCGACGTACTGACCCTCACCGCGACTCCAATCCCGAGAACTCTCGAGATGAGCCTGACCGGGATCCGCGACCTCACCCTCCTGCACACACCGCCGGCGGAGCGTCAACCGATCCTCACCTACGTCGGCGAATACGACGAGCGAGCCGTTGCCGAAGCAATCAGGAGAGAGCTGCTTCGTGAAGGCCAGGTCTTCTTCGTCCACAACCGGGTGTCGGACATCGAGAAGGTCGCCGCGGAAGTCCGTGCCCTGGTGCCCGAAGCGAGGGTGGCTGTCGCGCACGGGCAAATGGACGAAGGGGCTCTCGAGAAGGTGGTGTTCGACTTCTGGGAGGGCGAGTACGACGTCCTCGTGTGCACGACGATCATCGAGTCGGGCATCGACATGCCGACCGTCAACACGCTCGTGGTCGATCGCGCGGATCGCCTGGGCCTCGGTCAGCTTCACCAGCTGCGCGGGCGAGTCGGCCGCGCCGGCCAGCGGGCGTATGCGTACCTTCTGTTCCCGCCGGACCAGGTTCTCTCCGAGGACGCCTACGAGAGGCTGCGCACGATCGGTGAGCACACCGAGCTCGGCTCCGGTTTCAAGATCGCCATGCGCGATCTCGAGATCCGCGGCGCCGGGAACCTCCTGGGGGGCGACCAGTCCGGGCACATCGCTGCCGTCGGGTACGACCTGTACGTCCAGATGGTTTCGGAAGCCGTCGCCGAGCTGAAGGGGGAGGAGCTGCGGCCGCCGGCCGAGATCAAGCTCGATCTGCCGATGACCGCGAACCTGCCGGCGGACTACGTGGCCCGGGAGGACCTGCGCCTCGAGGCCTACCGCAGGCTTGCGACGGTCACGACCCACGACGAGGTCGACGACATCGAAAACGAGTGGCTCGACCGCTACGGACCCCTTCCCGACCCGGCGAAGGCGCTGCTGCGCATCGGTCACCTCCGCGCCGAGTGCTCCCGCCTCGGCATACACGAGGTTGCCGTGGTCACCGGCGGAGCCGGCCTCAATGCGGCCGGGTTCACCGCCAGGCTGTCGCCGATCGAGCTGAAGGCCAGCCAGAAGGTCCGGCTCAGCCGGATCGCTCCGAAGGCCGTGTTCAAGGAGGATTCCGGTCAGCTGGTCATACCCCTTCCTCGCGGCGCCGACCCGGCGTCCGACCTTGCCGCCTTGCTAGCCCAGCTAGCCCCGCCGGTAGCATCACCGGCGCCGTGAGACCCCTGACACGACTCCTTCCGACGGCCGCCCTGCTGGCGATCGTCCCCCTAACCGCGACCTCTTGCGACACCTCCCCGTACGCGGCGGTGGCGAACAAGCATGTGATCAAACAGACCGCCCTCAACGCCGAGCTGCGCAACTGGTCCGCCAACAAGCAGTACGTTGCCGCGTTCGACTCCGCGAACGGTCAATCGGGTGTCACGGTCGCTGGTTTCGCACCAGGCACCTACAACTCGGCATGGGTGGCCAGCATCCTCAGCAACATCGTCACGGCGAGCCTCATCCACCACAGTCTCAGCGCGCATCAGCAGGCGCCTGACATCGCGACGCTGTCGGCGGCCCGGGCGGTGAGCGAGATCAGCCAGATCGGGTGGACCAGCTTCACGCCAGCGTTCCGGAACACGCTCTCGATGCGGCTTGCCGAGGACGCCGCCATCACCCCCCCCTCGATCGGTACCGCCACCCTGCAGCGCGTCTACCAACAGTACAAGCAGTACTTCTTCAGCCAGGTCTGCTTGCTGGAAGCGGCGACGTTCTCGCTTCAGCAGGCGCAGCAGCTGAGCGCGAGCACTAACCCCGGCGGCTCCGAGGTGTGTTACGACCAGGCCCGGTTCGAAAACCAGTCATCGGGTTTCCGGCAGGCGGTCATGCAGCTCGGTGTCAACGGCGTATCGCAGCCGATCAAGACCAGCTACGGGTACCAAGTCGTGCAGGTAACCAGCCGAACCGACATCGGCTTCACCCCCCAAGTTCAGCGGACCATTTCGGTCGCGATCATCAACGCACAGGGGGCGCCGAACACCGTCGTGCAGGGCCTCCTAACTTCCGCGAGGGTCAAGGTCAACCCCGAGTACGGCAGCTGGAGCCAAGGCCAGGTGGTACCGCCCAAGAGTCCCGGCTCTTCCCAGTGAGGACGACCGGCCGGGTCGTTGTTGTAGGCCTCGGTCCGGGCGACCCCGCACTTATCACCGCAGCGGCATCGTCAGAGATCGACCGCGTCGTGACGAGGTTTGTGCGCACCTCGCGGCACCCCAGCGCGCATCTTGTAGAGCCGGCGCTTTCGTTCGACCTTTTATATGACCGAGCCTCGAGCCTCGACCAGGTCTACGCAGGGATCGTCGACTCGCTCGTCGAGGCCGCGCTCGCCGAAGGCGAGGTCCTCTACGCGGTGCCCGGCTCGCCCCTGGTCGCCGAGAGATCCGTCGACCTTCTGCGCGCGGACAAGCGCATCGAAACGCTCGTGCTGCCCGCTATCTCGTTCCTCGACCTGGCCTGGGCGGCGCTCGAGGTCGACCCCTTACGAGCCGGCGCAAGAGTCATCGACGGTCACCGCTTTTCTGTCGAAGCCGCCGGCGAGAGCGCGCCGATGCTCGTAGCCCAGTGCGACACGCAACTGGTGCTGTCGGAGATCAAGCTGGCGATCGACGATGGCCCAGAAGTGACGGTGCTCCAGCGCCTCGGTCTCCCCGATCAAACGATCACCAACGTCGCGTGGGCCGACCTCGACCGGGTGACCCCGGACCACCTGACCACCATCTGGATACCCGGGCTTGCCGATCCGGTGGCCGCGGAGCTCGCCCGGTTCGACGAACTGGTCCGAACCTTGCGTGCCCGTTGTCCCTGGGACAGCAGGCAGACCCACCGCTCTCTCACCCGGCATCTCCTCGAGGAGACCTACGAGGTTCTGGAGGCCATCGACGACCTTAAGGACGACGAACCATCCGGCTACGCGCATCTCGAAGAGGAGCTGGGCGACCTCCTCTTCCAGGTCGTCTTCCACGCGACCCTGGCCGCCGAGGCCGGGCAGTTCACCCTCGCCGATGTCGCCCGGGGAATCCACGACAAGCTAGTCGAGCGCCACCCGCACGTGTTCGGCGCGCCGGGCCAACCGATGCCGAACTGGGAGGAGCTGAAGAAGGCGGAGAAGGGGCGCTCCAGCGTGATGGACGGCGTTCCCGGGAGCCTCCCGTCGCTGCTGTACGCGTTCAAGGTCCAGTCGAAGGCGGCTTCGGTGGGTTTCGACTGGAAAAATGCGGCCGGCGCGTGGCCCAAGATCCGCGAGGAGCTCGGCGAGCTCGAGCAGGCGATCGGCACCTCCGACCACGCCGTCAACGAGGAGCTGGGCGACGTGCTGTTCTCCGTTGTCAACGTGGCGCGCCATCTCGGCGTCGATCCGGAAGCTGCGCTGCGAGACGCGTCTGCGAAGTTCAGGGAGAGGTTCATGGCGGTTGAGCGGCTGGCAGCCGACAGAGGAGTCGAAGTCAACGACGAGCTTTGGGACGAGGTGAAGGCTTCGAGGCCGCCGACCTAGTAACTTTTTCAACACTGTTAACAGGAGCCACATCACCACCAGAAGATGAGCGAGATCGATCAGCTGATAGGGAGGGAGATCCTCGACTCCCGTGGCAACCCCACCGTCGAGGTGGAGGTCCTGCTCGAGTCGGGCGCGACCGGGCGAGCCGCGGTGCCGTCCGGCGCGTCGACGGGCACGCATGAGGCGGTCGAACTGCGCGACGGAGGCGACCGCTACCTCGGGAAGGGCGTGGGTCGCGCCGTAGCCAACGTCAACGGGGAGATCGCCGACGCGGTCATCGGCCTCGAGGCCCTGGACCAGCGTGGCCTGGACAGCGCGCTCATCGATCTCGACGACACCCCCAACAAATCACGGCTCGGTGCGAATGCCATCCTCGGTGTCTCGCTCGCCGTCGCCCACGCCGCGGCCGAAGAAGTGGGGCTCCCCCTGTACCGGTACGTGGGTGGCGCCGGCGCGCACGTGCTGCCGGTGCCGATGATGAACGTCATCAACGGCGGCGCCCACGCAGACAACAACGTCGACCTTCAGGAGTTCATGATCGTCCCAACCGGCGCCGCCTCGTTCAGCGAAGCGCTTCGGTGGAGCACGGAGATCTACCACCGCCTCAAGGGAGTCCTTCACGAGCGTGGTCTTTCGACGGCGATAGGCGACGAAGGTGGCTTCGCTCCGAACCTCCCCTCGAACGAAGAGGCCCTGAAAGTGCTGGTCGAGGCCATCGACAGGGCGGGACGGTCACCCGGGGACGATGTCTGCTTGGCGGTCGACGCTGCGGCCAGCGAGTTCTACAAGGACGGCGCATACCAGCTCGCCGGTGAGGGACGCGCGCTGGCAGCGGGCGAGTTCGCGTCTTACTTGGCCGATCTGTCCGCTCGGTACCCGATCGTCTCGATCGAGGACGGCATGGCCGAGGACGACTGGGACGGCTGGGCCGAACTGACCCGATTGCTCGGATCGACGACCCAGCTCGTGGGCGACGACATCTTCGTCACAAACGAGGAACGGTTGAGCCGCGGCATCGAGGCCGGTGTGGGCAACGCGATCCTCGTGAAGGTCAACCAGATCGGAACGCTTTCGGAGACGCTGGATACGATGTCGACCGCCTCGCGCGGATCGTACGCTTCGGTCATGTCCCATCGGTCTGGCGAGACCGAGGACACGACCATCGCCGACCTCGCGGTCGCGACCAACTGCGGGCAGATCAAGACCGGAGCTCCGGCTCGTTCTGACCGGGTCGCCAAGTACAACCAGCTGCTTCGGATCGAGGGCGGTCTGGGTGACTCCGCGCGGTATCCAGGTAGGAAGGCGCTGGCTCCCCTGTGAGGAACGCGGTCAGGGCGCTGCTAGTTGCAGTCGTGGTCGGCGGGATCATGTTCCTGTTCCTGTGGCCGGCGAGAACCTGGCTCGAGCAGAGCCGGGCGATGTCCACTGCGCAGCGCCGCGAGAGCGTTCTCGCGCGCGAGAACTCCGTCCTCGCCAATCGGGTCGCCCAACTGCGCAGCACCGCGTATATCGAGCAGGTCGCACGCCAGCAGTACGGGCTCGTGATGCCCGGCGAGAAGGCTTACGGGATCCTCCCGCCGGCGGCGACCACCACCGTTCCGCCGACTTCGGGAGAGTCGTCGAATCACGGCAAGGGTTAGCTGAGCTAGCTTCGCTGGCGTGAGCATTCTCGGTAATCGGGTCCTCCGCCGCGAGGACCCCAAGTTCCTCACCACCGGCGGCGTCTACGGAGACGACCTTCCCCTGGACGGCGCGCTGTGGGTCACCTTCGTCAGGTCCCCTGAGGCGCACGCACGGATCGTCTCCATCGACAGCAGCGAGGTGAAGGCGCGTCCCGGAGTCGTTGCGGTTTACACCGCTGACGACATACCGATCGGCCCGCTCCCAGCCGGTCTGCCGGGCATTCCTGAAGTGATGGCCAGAACCCCGCTCGCCAAGGACGTCGTCCGTTTCGTCGGCGAACCGGTCGCGATGGTGTTGACCGAGGAGCGCTACCAGGGCGAGGACGCAGCCGAGGCGGTGCTCGTGGACTACGACCCGCTGCCTGCCGTAATTGATCCGATTCGCGCGCTCGAGAGCGAAGTGCACCTGTTCCCGGAGCACGGTTCGAACGTCGCGACCGATTTCCGCGAGCCTCTGCCCGAGGGGTTCTTCGACGGCTGCGAGGTAGTCGTTCGCCAGCGGATGCTCAACCAGCGGGTCGCTCCCTGCCCGCTCGAGGTTCGATCCACTGCGGCGGACTGGTCCGGCGGGAAGCTGACCTTGTGGCTTTCGACCCAGGCACCTCATGGAGCGAAGGACGGCTTAGTCGGGGCGTTCGGACTCGACGCATCCAACGTGAGGGTCATCGCCCCCGACGTGGGCGGAGGTTTCGGGGCCAAGATGATCTACCCGGAGGATGTCGCCGTCGCCTGGGCAGCTCGCGAAACAAACAGGCCGGCCCGCTGGACGGAGACCCGCTCGGAGAGCATGCTGGCCCTTGGTCACGGCCGCGCGCAGGTACAGGACATCGCGATCGGTGGCACGCGCGACGGAAACGTCCTCGCCTACAGACTCGAGGTAGTCCAAGACGCCGGCGCGTACCCCGCGATCGGCGCGTTCCTGCCTTTCCTCACCCGGATGATGGCGCCGGGCACCTACTCGATCCCCAAGATTTCCGCGTCTGCGGTTGCGGTTGCGACCAACACCACCCCGATCGGCGCCTACCGGGGTGCCGGACGTCCAGAGGCGACCGCCGCTATCGAGCGGGCTATGGATCTCTTCGCCGCCGAGATCGGAGCCGACCCGGCCGAGGTACGGCGCAAGAACCTTGTCGCAACTGATGCTTTCCCCTACAGCACGGCCACGGGCTTCGTGTACGACAGCGGCGACTACGCCAGGGCTTTGGATCTGGCTCTCGAGGCATCGGGCTACGAGAAGCTGCGCGAGGAGCAGAAGCGACGGCGCAGCGCAGGTGGCCCGCTCCAACTCGGGATCGGGGTGTCCACGTATGTGGAGATCACCAACGGCGCCGGCGACACCGGCGAGCTGGCCGTTGTCGAGGTCCTGCCCAGCGGTAAGGCCCGCGTGTTCACCGGTAGCTCGCCGCACGGGCAGGGGCACGTGACGGCCTGGTCGATGCTCGCCTCCGAGCAGCTCGGGATCCCGATGGAAGACATCGAGGTCATCGCCAACGACACCGATCTCGTCGCTTCCGGCATCGGTACTTTCGGGTCGCGCTCCCTGCAGTCCGGGGGCCTGGCCGTGCACGAAGCCTCGATCCAGTTGGTGGACGAGGCGCGCAAGGTCGCGGCGACGATGCTCGAGGCCAACCCGGACGACGTCACTCTCGACCGGGTGGACGGACGCTTCCACGTCGCGGGAACGCCGGCAGTGTCGAAGACGTGGGCAGAGGTGGCGAAAGAGTCCGGTGGCGAGTCAGGGATCCGGGTGGAGCACCGGTCGGCTCCTGCGTCGCCGACGTTTCCCTTCGGTGCGCACGTCGCAGTGGTCGAGGTCGACGTCGAGACCGGCCGGGCGCGCCTTGACCGTCACGTCGCGGTGGACGACGCCGGCACCATCATCAACCCGCTCCTTGCCGAAGGACAGCGCCACGGCGGCATCGCGCAGGGCGCCGCGCAGGCGCTGATGGAGGAAGTGCGCTACGACGACGACGGCAACCCGGTCACCGCGAACCTGGCCGACTACGCGATGATCTCGGCTGCGGAACTTCCAAGCTTCGAGCTCGTTCCTATGGAGACGCCGACTCCGGTCAACGCGTTGGGCGCGAAGGGGATCGGGGAGTCGGGGACGATCGGTTCGACTCCGGCGATACAGAGCGCCGTGGTGGACGCGATCTCGCATCTCGGTGTCCGGCATATCGACATGCCGGTGGCGCCCGACAGGATATGGACGGCGTTGCAGCAGGCGAGAACCTGATCTTTGAGAGAGACAAGGGGGAAGCTATGAAGATTTCAATGACCGTGAACGGCGAGGTGCGCGAGCACGACGTCGAGCCTCGCACTTTGCTGGTCCACTACATCCGCGACGTCGTCGGGTTGACGGGGACGAACATCGGATGCGACACCTCTTCGTGCGGCGCGTGCACCCTTCTGTTGAACGGGGAGTCGGTCAAGTCGTGCACCATGCTGGCCGCCCAGGCCGACGGCATGGACATCACGACCATCGAGGGCTTGGCGGACGGCGATCGGATGCACCCGATGCAGGAGGCCTTCCGCGAGAACCACGCACTCCAGTGTGGGTACTGCACGCCGGGCATGGTGATGGCCGCGGTGTCTCTGTTGAAAGAGCATCCCGACCCTACCGAACGGGAGGTGAGGGAAGGGCTCGAGGGGAACCTCTGCCGCTGTACCGGCTACCACAACATCGTGCAGGCGGTCCTCGCTGCCGCGAAGGGCTCGACGGTGGGGGCGATCACGTGACCGCCGTTGATTCTCCGGCCGCGGTAGTAGGCACCAGGATGCGCCGCCGGGAGGACCCGGCGCTGCTGACGGGCGAGGCGCGCTTCGTGGCCGATCTTGCGGTGCCCGGGGCGCTCAGTGTTGCCGTGGTGCGCAGCACCGCCGCGCACGCGCGGATCCGGTCGATCGATGTCAAAGCCGCACTCTCGATGCCGGGAGTCGTGGCCGTCTTCACGGGTGAGGACCTGCGCGACGAATGGGCCGGACCGCTTCCTTGCGCGTGGACCGTCACCGAGGACATGAAGACGCCCGCCCACCTTCCGTTGGCGGTCGGCAAGGTGTCGTACGCCGGCGAGGGCGTGGCGGTCGTAGTCGCGCACAGCGAGTATGAGGCTCACGACGCGGCGGACGCGGTCGTCGTCGACTACGAGCCGCTCCCACCCGTGCTCGATCTCGAGGAAGCGTCGACTGATCGGGTCGTGATCCACGACGACCTCGGAAGCAATGTCAGCTACACGTGGGAGCTCGATCCCGATCCGGGCGCCGTGGACAGGGCCTTCTCAGAGGCGGCGCACACAGTGTCGGAACGGTATGTGCAACAACGACTGATCCCTTCTCCGATGGAACCTCGCGGAGTCGTCGTCGTTCCGCACCCGTTCGGAGGGGACTTCACTGTCTATTCCTCGACCCAGATTCCGCACATCCTCAAAGTGATGCTTTCCCTTTCCGTCGGCGTCTCGGAGACCAGCCTCCGCGTGGTGGCCCCCGCGGTCGGCGGGGGCTTCGGATGCAAACTGAACGTTTATGCCGAGGAGGCGCTTGCACTCGCACTCGCCCGAAAGATGCGCCACCCGGTGCGATGGGTGGAGGAGCGGACGGAACACTCGCAGGCCACCATTCAGGGTCGTGGACAGGTCCAGCACATAGAGCTGGCCGCCGACAAGACCGGGAAAATAACCGCAGTTCGCGTCAAGCTGCTCGCGGACTTGGGCGCCTACCTGCAGCTGGTAACGCCCGGCATTCCGCTGTTGGGAGCGTTCCTGTACGGCGGGGTCTACGACGTCGGTGCGTACTCTTTTTCGTGTACCGGGGTTTTCACGACCAAGACCCCGACCGACGCGTACCGCGGGGCAGGACGACCGGAAGCCACCTACGCGATCGAGCGGGCGATCGACGCGCTTGCGGCAAAAGTGAGCGCCGACCCGGCCGAGATCCGAAGGCGGAACTTCATCGCGGCCGACAAGTTCCCCTACAACTCGGTCGCCGGGCTCGTCTACGACAGCGGGAACTACGCGGGAGCCCTCGAGCGGTGCCTCCATCTCGCTCACTACGACGACCTGAGGGCTGAGCAAGCTCGCCGGCGGGAATCGAAGGACACCCGCCAGATCGGAATCGGCCTCTCGTCATACTGCGAGATGTGCGGCCTGGCACCGAGCCGGGTGCTTGCGTCGCTGAACTTCGGCGCCGGTGGCTGGGAGGCCGCAACCGTGCGCATCTTGCCGACCGGCAAGGCTCAGGTGGTGACCGGGTCGTCACCCCACGGCCAGGGACACGTGACTTCGTGGTCGATGATCGTCGCCGACAAGCTCGGAGTCGCCCCCGAAGACGTTGAGGTGATCCACGGGGACACCGCGACCTCGCCTTACGGACTCGATACCTACGGTTCTCGTTCTCTGTCGGTCGGCGGTACAGCGGTCTTCCTTGCGACCGATCGGGTGATCGGCAAAGCCCGCAAGATCGCGGCCCACCAACTCGAAGCCGCGGAGGACGACATCGAATTCGTTGGCGGGGAGTTCAGTGTCAAGGGCTCACCCGACCGGGCGATGCCGCTCGCAGCGGTGGCCTTCGAGGCTTTCACGGCGCACAACCTGCCGGACGGGATGGAGCCGAACCTCGAGGCGTCCAGCCATTACGACCCGCCGAACTTCACTTTCCCTTTCGGGACCCACGTCGCAGTGGTCGAGGTGGACACAGAAACCGGCGCGGTGCGACTAGAGCGCTACGTCGCAGTCGACGACTGCGGCAACCAGATCAACCCGATGATCGTCGAAGGGCAGATCCACGGTGGAATCGTCCAGGGGGTCGCGCAGGCGCTGTGGGAGGAAGCTTCCTACGACGAGGAAGGCAACCTGGTCTCCTCGAGTCTGATCGACTACCTCGTGCCGTCTGCCGCGGAAGTGCCGAGCTTCGAAACCGACCACACGGTGACGCCGAGCCCCACCAACCCGATGGGAGTGAAAGGCGTCGGAGAGGCCGGGACGATCGGCTCGACGCCGGCAGTCATCAACGCGATCTGCGACGCGCTCGCCCCTTACGGGGTCCATGACATAACCATGCCGGCCAGCCCTCAACGGGTGTGGCAGGCGCTGAAGGAGGTAAGCCAGTGATACCGGCCGCTTTCGACTACTGCCGCGCTTCCAGCCTGCAGGAGGCATTGCAGTTTCTCTCCGACGGCGGTGAGGACGCCAAGCTCATAGCGGGTGGTCATTCGTTGCTGCCTCTGATGAAGCTTCGGCTTGCGGCGCCGTCGTTGCTGGTCGACATCGGCCGGCTGGGTGACCTCTCGTACGTCAGGGAGAGCAACGGACAGATCTCAGTCGGCGCACTGACCCGCCATCGCGACCTCGAGACCAACGAGTTGTTGAAGTCGCATGCGCCGCTACTCGCGCACGTCGCCAGCCAGGTCGGCGATCCGCAGGTTCGCCACCGTGGCACTATCGGTGGTTCGATAGCTCACGGCGATCCGGCTTCCGACCTACCAGCGGCATGTCTCGCGCTCGGGGCGACGTTCGTCGCGGAGGGGCCCGGAGGGAGGAGAGAGATCGATGCCGGCGACTTCTTCGAGGGTTTTCTGGAGACCGCTTTGCGGCCGGACGAAATCCTCACCGAGATCAACCTCCCGAAGGCGACGGGATCGGGATGGTCGTTCCAGAAGTTCAACCGGCGGGCACAGGATTGGGCGATCGTCGGCGTCGCCGCCGTCGCTGGAGAACGCCCGGGTGTGGCCCTGGTGAACATGGGCCCGACCCCCTTGCGCGCGACCTCGGTGGAGTCGGCTCTCGGGTCGGGGGCCTCCGCGAGCGAGGCCGCGGCACACGCTTCCGACGGACTCGATCCGCCCGAGGACCTCAATGCGAGCGCCGACTATCGCAGGCACCTCGCGACCGTCCTCGTTCGCAGAGCGCTACAAGAAGCAGGTGTCGCTTAGCCTGTAGGCGTGGCCGCTTCGACCAGCCAGCTGACGGTAGACGACGTTTCGGACGCCCTCGCCGGCCAGGGATACCTCGCCGACGAGGGCTTGGCGACGTCGATATTCCTTGCAGTCGTTCTGCACCGTCCGCTCTTTCTGGAGGGCGACGCAGGTGTGGGGAAGACCGAGGTCGCCAAGGTCCTGTCGGCGTGGACCGGCGGGGAACTGTTGCGACTGCAGTGCTACGAGGGGATCGACGTCTCGCAGGCGGTTTACGAGTGGGACTACGCCCGCCAGCTTCTGCATCTGCGGGCTGCCGAGTCCGGAGGCGCGGCGGCGGTCGAGGACGACGTCTACTCCGAGCGTTTCCTGGTCAGGCGGCCCCTCCTTCGGGCGATCGATCACACTGCCGACGCACCTCCGGTGCTCCTCATCGACGAGGTCGACCGTTCCGACGATGAGTTCGAGGCGTTCCTCCTCGAGTTTCTCTCCGAATACGCGGTGACCATTCCCGAGCTTGGAACCTTCAAGGCTATTGAGCCGCCGCTGGTCATCATCACGTCGAACCGGACCCGCGACGTTCACGACGCGCTCAAGCGGCGCTGCCTCTATCACTGGGTCGAGCACCCGGATTTCGATCGCGAGGTCGCGATCGTGCGACTCAGGGCTCCAGAGGCCGTGCCCGAGCTGGCCCGGCAAGTGGCAGGCGCGGTCGAAGCGCTGCGCGGTATGCACCTCTACAAGCCTCCCGGCGTTGCCGAATCGATCGATTGGGCGGCTTCGCTTGCTGCGCTCGGTTGCAGCGACATAGACGCACGGACTCTCGACCTCACCCTCGGTACGGTCCTCAAGTACCAGGAGGACCAGCAGCGGGTCAGAGCCACCGGAGTCGACGAGCTGGTGCGCGCGGCGCTCCGCAGGGGGATCTGAAGAAACGTGGCTGCAGCCGACCGGATAGTGACCGGGTTCTGCGTCGCGTTGCGCGGCGCGGGGTTGATCGTGCCGACCGGATCCGTCGTTACGTTCGCGAACGCCTTGTCGCGGGTCGGGCTCGAAGACGAAGGTCGCGTTTATTGGGCCGGCCGGGCAACGCTCGTTCGCCGACCCGAGGACGTCCGCACCTTCGATCGTGTCTTCGATTCGTACTGGCGCAACCGAGTGGCGGGCGTGTTGGACGCCGTCTCCGAGCCGCCGCCCCTCAGCCTGGGCGTCGACGATGAAGACGCCGGCGGCGAAGACGAGCCCCAGGGCGTGTCGCCTGCGGGCGAAGTTCTCGCGGTTCGGTACTCGGCCGTCGAGGTGCTGCGCCGTCGTGATCTGGCCAGACTGAACCAGTCCGAGTGGGCGCAGGCCCGGCGCTTGATCTCGGCTCTTCGGGTGTCGTCCGAGCTCCGCCCGTCGCGCCGGCGCCGTCCAGCGCGCGGTCACGGTCGCGGCCATCCCGACCTGCGAGGCACCGTTCGGCGCAACCTGCGCCGCGGCGGCGTCCCGATAGAGCGGGCGTGGAAGGTGGAAGTGATGCGCCCGCGGAGGGTCGTTTTCCTGCTTGATGTTTCCGGGAGCATGGAGCCATACGCGCGAGCGCTGGCCAGGTTCGCTCACGCAGCGGTGGGATCCCGGAGGATCGGCCAGGTCGAGGTCTTCGCCTTCGGTACCAGGCTGACCAGGATCACCAAGCAGCTCGCCTGCCGTGATCCTGATGCAGCCTTGGGCTCGGCCACAGGATCCGTCGAGGACTGGTCGGGCGGGACCCGGATCGGCTCTGTGCTGCAGGAATTCAACGACCGCTGGGGCGTGCGAGGCATGGCGCGCGGCTCGATTGTCGTCGTCTGCTCCGACGGATGGGACCGGGGCGACCCCGAGCTGGTCGGTAGCGAAATGGCCCGTTTGTCCCGAGTCGCTCACCGGGTGGTCTGGGTGAACCCTCTCAAAGCATCACCGGGGTACGCGCCGCTTGCGCGAGGGATGGCTTCGGCCTTGCCGTACATTCACCAGTTCGTGGAAGGACACGCAGTCATGTCGCTGGAGCAACTGGCCGGCGTCATCGCGGGCACGGAGCCGGTTACCAGGACCAACAAGCTGGTGATCTCAGGCAAGGAGTCAGTCTCGTGAAGGAAGTTCTGAAAGACATCGAGCGCTGGAAGGGCGAAGGGAAGAGGGTCGCCTTGGCTCGCGTGGTCGGTCTCGACGGTTCCGGGCCCCGACTGCCGGGAGCGACGATGGCAGTGTCCGAGGCCGGCGAGGTCGCGGGTTCGGTGTCGGGAGGATGCGTCGAAGGCGCAGTGGTGACCGAGGCGCTGGACGTGCTCGGCGGCGATGGTGTGCCCAGGCTGTGCACCTTCGGCTACTCGGACGACGAAGCCTTCGCGGTCGGATTGACGTGCGGCGGAACCATCCGGGTCTTCGTGGAGCCGCTCGACTGGTGACCTCCATGTTCGAGAGGTTGGCCGAGGCTCTCCGTCGGGAGGAGCCGGCGGCGCTTGCGGAGGTGGTCGAAGGTCCCGACGAGTTGCTCGGCGGGAAGTTGCTGCTGCTTCCCGGGCCGCCCCGGGAATTGCTCGGCACCCTTGGCGATCCCGACCTCGACCGGGTCGTCGCCCGAGACGCGGAAGGCGAGCTCGCGGCCGGCCTGACAGCCACCCGCCACTACGGGCTGCACGGCGAAGCCCGTGCCCGGGACGTATCGGTCTTCATCGAGTCGTTCGCTCCGCCGCCGAAGATGGTCATTTTCGGGGCGGTCGACTTCACCGCTGCGCTGGCCAAGGTGGCGAAGGTCCTGGGCTACAGAGTGACCGTGTGCGACGCGAGGCCGGTGTTCGCGACCACGGCGCGCTTCCCCATGGCGGACGAAGTCGTCGTCGCCTGGCCGGACAAGCATCTCGACGATATTGGCGAAACCCTCGGGCCGCGCGACGTGGTGTGCGTTCTCACCCACGACCCGAAGTTCGACGTGCCGGCGATCGTCGCCGCGCTGCGCACCCGGGTCGGATATCTCGGGGCGATGGGTTCGCGCCGCACGACCGAGGATCGGGAGTCACGGCTGCGCGAGGCCGGAGTAGACGACGCGGGCCTCGCCCGGGTGATGGGCCCCATCGGCCTCGACATCGGCGCCCGGACACCAGAAGAGACAGCGGTCGCCATTTGCGCGGAGATCATTGCGCTTCGGACCGGCCGTCCCGCGCCATCGCTGCGGGACAAGCTCGGCGCCATTCACGGGGATCTTGCCGTTACAGGCGGCTCGGGCGCAGGCGGTCCGGGCACGGGTGGTCAGGTCTGACCGCCACCGCGGCAGTGGTTCTGGCGGCCGGCGGCGGCCGGCGCTTCGACGGGTCCGGCCAGGGACTCAAGCTGCTGGCGCCGTTCCGGGGACGGCCGCTCGTTTCATGGGCGGTTCAGGCCGCGGTCGACTCGGCGATAGGTCCCACTTGGGTGGTGTCCGGCGCGCTGGACCTCTCCGGTTCGCTCCCGGCCGGGGCCAGGCTCATCACCAACACAGGGTGGGCTGATGGCCAGGCGACCTCGCTCCAAACGGCCGTGAGGACTGCACGCGAAGAAGGGCTCGGCGCGATCGTCGTGGGCCTGGCCGACCAGCCGCTCATACCCGCGTCGGCGTGGCGCGCCATAGCAACCAGCGACGCACCGATAGCTGTTGCCACCTACGATGGGATTCGCCGTAATCCGGTCAGGCTTTCGGCCGCAGTGTGGGACCTGCTTCCCTCCGCCGGCGACGAGGGAGCCCGATCGGTGTTCCGGCACCGGCCGGAGCTGGTCCAGGAAGTCCCCTGCGAAGGCGACCCGGTAGACATCGACACTCGAGAGGATTTGCGCAAATGGAGCTGACCAACGACTTCAGGGTGGGCATATCGGTGCCCGACGCCTGGAAGGTTCTCACCGACGTCGAGCGGATCGCACCGATGCTTCCGGGCGCACAGCTCCAGGAGGTCGAGGGCGATGAGTACCGCGGGGTGGTGAAGGTCAAGGTCGGCCCGATAACCGCTCAGTACAAAGGAGTCGCCAAGTTCGTCGAACGTGACGAAGCGGCGGGGAAGGTCGTGCTCTCGGCTTCGGGGCGTGACACGCGCGGCCAGGGAAACGCGAGCGCCACCATCAGCGTCGCGATGCAGCCAGACGGCGACGGCACCAAGGTCAGCGTGGTCACCGACCTGACGGTCACCGGCAAGGTGGCCCAGTTCGGTCGCGGGGTGCTCGGCGAGGTCAGCACCAAGCTGCTCGGACAGTTCGTCGATGCCCTCGAAGCCGACCTCGCATCGAATACCGGCGGTGGCGGTGGAGCCCCGGAAACCGCAGGCTCGAACGAAAGCCCGGATACAGCTGAGGCGGGACAGCCCGACCCCGGCTCGATTAGCGCCGCGGCCGCGGCGACCGGTCTGGCCGAAGCCGCCGTCAAGGCCGGCGTCGTTGGCGACTCCGCGGAATCGCCGTCGACCAACGGCTCGGCCGCAACAGGGCCGAGACGCATCGAAGGACCGGAAGCCGAGCCGGTGGACCTACTTGCCATGGCCGGAGGCTCGACGTTGAAGCGACTCGTTCCCGCAGCCGGGGTAGTCGTGTTGATCCTTGTCGTCATCGCACGCGGAAGGGCCCGCAGGCTCAAGCGGATCGCCTCGGCCGTGCTTCCCTAAAGGCCGGCCGGCCTTAACGACTCTTCCCTCAATGAATGCAATGGACTTCCGACAACGGGAGGCAGACCGCAGGCGGGTGGCCGAGCTACTCGGTCGTGAACCGCGGGGAGAATTCTCCGTCGTCGCTCGCGACGAAGGCGGGGATCCGCTGGTCATCTGCAACGGCCCGGTCCTCACTGACGGGACTCCTATGCCTACCCGTTACTGGCTGGTCGGGGAGCGAGCCAGGCGCGCGGTGGACCGCCTCGAAGCCGCGGGCGGGGTGCGCGCCGCCGAAGCCGCGGTGGACCCCAAAGCACTCGCTGCGGCGCACGAGACTTACGCTCGTGAGCGCGACGCTCAGCTGCCTTCCGGCTGGACGGCCCCTCGGCCCGCAGGTGGAGTCGGCGGTACGCGACGCGGGGTCAAATGCCTGCACGCTCATTACGCCTGGTACCTCGCCGGCGGAAACGATCCAGTAGGGAGGTGGGTGGCCGACCAGCTCGCCGGCGAGTTCGCGCCCCCATACCAGGCAAGTTCAGACCAGCCAGGCGACGACAGTGGTCCGGTCGCAGCGGTCGACTGCGGGACCAACTCCACGCGTCTGCTGGTCGCCGCCTCCGACGGCAACCCGATCGAGCGGCTGATGCGCATAACCCGGCTTGGGGAGGGCGTCGATGTGAACAACCGGCTCAGCGCCGGCGCGATCGAACGCACTCTTTCGGTTCTCCGCGAGTACCGCACGGTCATGGACCGGCACGGGGTGACCAGGGCGAGGATGGCAGCCACGTCAGCCGCCCGGGACGCGAGCAACCGGGAAGAGTTCTTCTCCGGAGCGACCGAGGTCATCGGTGCTCACCCCGAGCTGCTCGGCGGAGACGAGGAGGGTCGCCTTTCATTTGTGGGAGCGACACGCGAACTCGACCCGGCTACCGGCCCCTGGCTCATGGCCGATATCGGCGGGGGCTCAACGGAGATCGCCTTCGGTGACGCCGCCGGCGGATCTCCGTCGATCGTGCGCTCCCTTCAGATCGGCTGTGTGCGGATCACCGAGCGGTTCCTCGCCGAGGATCCGCCGACCCCCGCCAGCGTCGGTGCCGCTCGTAGCTTCGTTGCTGGACTTCTCGACGAAACTTCAGCGGCACATCCCTCCCTTCGCGACGCGAGGACCCTTCTCGGGCTCGCCGGCACCGTTGCCGCGCTCGCGGCCATCGAGCAGCGCCTCGACCACTACGACCGCGCGCGCGTTCACCACCACACGCTGACACGGGCGAGCGTGGAGAACCTCTTGAAGGTGCTGGGCGGCGAACCCGCGGCCGAGCGTCGCCGGCGCCCCGGGATGGAGGCCGACCGGGCGGACGTCATAGTGGGCGGCACCCTCGTGCTCGCCGAGATCATGCGCCACTTCGGTTTCGACGCTTGTCTCACCTCGGAGGCCGACATCCTCGACGGGATGGTGATGAGCTTGGTCGGACCGCAGGGCGGGATGGGCTGACCTGCCGTCTAGCATCGACGGCCATGGTTCTCTCCGACCGAATTCTGATGGGCCCCGGGCCTTGCAACCCGTACCCGGAGGCGACCGAGGGGCTTACCCGGCCGATGCTCGGGCACCTCGACCCAGAGTTCATCCGGATCCTCGACGAGACGTGCGAACGACTGCGCAAGGTGTGGCAGACCGCGAACCTGCTCACTCTTCCCGTGTCGGGTACCGGGTCGGCCGGCATGGAGGCCGCGTTCGTGAACCTGGTCAGCCCGGGTGACACGGTCGTCGTCGGCGTCAACGGGCTGTTCGGCGAGCGCATGTGTGACGTGGCCAGCCGCTGCAGGGCCGAAGTCGTTCGGGTGGACTTCCCGTGGGGCGGACCGGTCGATCCGGACGTGCTCCTCTCGGCGCATCCCTCGCCCAAGGTGATCGCCCTGGTGCACGCCGAAACGAGTACCGGTGTCCGAAACGATGTTGCAGCCGTGGCAGCCGGCAAGAAGGACGCGCTGGTGCTGTCGGACTGTGTCACGTCCCTGGGCGGCATCCCGGTTGACATAGACGGCTGGGGGATCGACGTCGCCTACAGCGGGACCCAGAAATGCCTGGGCGTGTCGCCGGGGCTGGCTCCGTTCACTCTCGGATCGGTTGCATGGGAGCGCAGGAACCCGGCCCCTCAAAGCTGGTACCTCGACCTCGGAATGATCGGCGACTACACGTCGGGTACGGCGCGCAAGTACCACCACACCGCGCCGATCGCGATGATCATGTCCCTTCATGCAGCACTGGGCGCACTCCTCGAGGAGGGGCTCGAGGCTGCGTGGGCCCGGCATGCCGAATGTGGCCGTCAGCTGCAAGACGGACTCCAGAAAATCGGATTGGAGCTGTGGGCCGCCGAAGGCCATCGTCTCCCCGAGCTCACCACGGTTCTCGTGCCCGAAGGCGTGGATGACGCCGTTGTTCGGAGGACGCTGCTGAACCATTACGGGATCGAGATCGGAGGCGGGGTAGGACCGTGGGCCGGCAAGGTGTGGCGGATCGGCTGCATGGGCCACACCGCTCGCGCCCGCAACGTGACGCTCCTTCTCGCCGCCCTCGGCGAAATACTTGGCCGGTGAGCTGGCTCGGGAGCAACCGGACCTCGGCACCTGCGCTCACCGGCAGACGGGTGCTGTTGCGGCCACTCGCTCCCTCGGACTTCGATGCCTGGAGGGAAGTGCGTGTCCGCTCGCGGGACTGGCTTGTCAAGTGGGAGCCTCGTCCGCTTCCGGGACAACCCGACGCGACCGAAGACCGGCGCGTCTTCGCTGCAAGGTGCGGCGCCCGCGAGCGCGAGCGCCAGCTCGGCAGCGGGTACGGGTTCGGCATCTTCGTCGGACGGGACCGAGAGCGATTCGCAGGTGAGATCAACTTGGGTACGGTGCAGCGCGGCCCGTACCAGAACGCTTACGTCGGGTACTGGATCGACGAAGCCGTAGCCGGCAACTCGTACGTGCCGGAGGCGTTCGTGGTTCTCTGCCGCTTCGCGTTCGAGGACCTCGCACTGCACCGGCTTCAAGCGTCGATCATCCCGAGGAACCGACCTAGCCATCGAGTCGCGGAGAAGCTCGGGCTTCGAAACGAGGGCATCGCTGTTCGCTATCTCCAGATCAACGGAGTATGGGAGGACCACGTCCGATACGCGATCACCGCCGAGGAGTGGGCAGAGCGACGCGACGCCTATCTAGCCGATTGGATCCTCGCCGACGACGGAACTTAGGTGCTCCGGACCACGGCGGGGGAGTGGCGGAAGAACGCCTCGACGTCGCCCTCGTACCGGTACGCCGGCTCGGGTTCTCCCACGACTCCGCGAAGCCGTAGCTCCTCGACGAAGTGGCGGACCGCGCCGGCAGTCGTGAACATGTAGCGGAATCCCGCCGACTTCAGCTTGCTGTTGTCGACTCCCCGGCCGTAACGGAGCAGGTCGAGCGCTTCAGGCGGAAGGTTCAGCAGGCCAATTCGTTTGAGCGGTGCGGCAGCGAATCCGGTGGCCACCGGGCTCAGGTAGAGCGGCAACTTCCCGGCGATCGCGCGGACTTCTGACCACGGCAACCGGCCGTCAGCGGCGACGTTGTACGCCCCCTCGAGGCCCGAATCCACGACAAACCGAATCGCCCGAACGACGTCTTCCTGTTCGACGAACTGAATCTGCGGGTCGAAGCCGGCGATCGTCGGTATCGCCGGCATGGAGATAGCTCTGGACAGCGCAGTGGTCAGATGGTTTCCCAGGACGTTGGCGCAGCGTAGGACCGCGACACCGACTCCAGGATTGTCCTCGGCGAAAGACCGCAGGTAGCTCTCCGCCTCTACCAAGGAACGCTCGATGCGGGTACGGGCAGAAGATGTTCGCGGTGTTTCCTCGCGAAACCAGGTGGGATCCTGGCGCGACGATCCATACACGAGCGAGGAGGACTTTACGACCAGCGAACGAACCCGGCTCTCCTCGGAGCCGGCCGCCGCGACAAGGTTCATCGTGCCGATCACGTTCTTCTCGTGGATCCGTCTCTCAGGCACGAGCGCCGAGTTCACGACGAGTCCCGCGTGCACCACCGTGTCGACCTGCGTGGCTTTGAGGAGTCTCGCCAGGATCGAATAGTTGTCGTCGGTACGCACGAACTCAGTCCGATCGAGCGCGACAGTCGGCTCTTCGCTGTCCAACCCGACGACCACTTCGAAATGCGGATCCCGTTCGAACTCTTGGGCCAACCTTCCGCCCCAGAACGTGGCGAGGCCCGTGATGAGGATGCGGCGTCCCAAATCTTTACCCGAACCACACGCTGCGCCGCTGGCGCAGCATGTCGTAGATGTTCGACTGCATGTTTCGCCTTATCGATTCGGCCTCTTCGAATACACGGCTCTTCGGATACCGGTCCTGGTCGGGCTCGATGTCGAAGAACACCGGATCGAGAACCCGGATCTTGATCTTCGCCGGGAAGTAACCGAGCAACCCCAGCGGGCCGAGCAGCAGCATGTTCGCGGTGATCGGCACGTAGGGAACGTGCAGGATTCGAGCCAGCCGGTTCGATTTGGTGAGCAGAGGCATGGTCTCCTCGGCGCCGATGACCACCATCGGTACGACGGGCACTCCGGCGCGCATTGCAATCTCGACGAACCCCCCTCGACCGAAACGACGGAGCCGGTATCTCTCCGAGAAGATCTTGCCAGTACCCTTGGTGCCCTCCGGGAACACGAGGACCAGCTGGCGCTGGTCGCGCAGCAAGCGGTAAGCGTTGTCGGGGTGGGCGGCGACCCCCCCGCCTCGGGCCCACGCGGTCCCCACGACGGGCATCGATCGGAACAGGAAGTCGGCGAGGCCGTAAACGGGTCTTCCGAGCTCTTCCTCAACGCCGTGCATGATCACCGGCGCGTCGGTCGGAATGGCGCCGGCGTGATTGGCGATCAGCAGGGCTCCGCCTGCGCGTGGAATCTTCTCGAGCCCCTCCCATTCCACCCTGAACCAGTGCCGGTAAAGCGGTTGGTACACCTGGCGCAGAAGGGTTCGGGTTGATTCCGAGCGGCCCCACTCGTCGACGTCGCTCAGACGGTCCTCGGCCAGCTGATCGTTCTGCTCGCGTGGGATCGGCAGCGGGACGAGGGAAGCCCCTCGCGACGGATGCTCGGATAGCCCGGCCGGTGGCACGCTAAGAGCTTCGCACAATCCGGCCGCTATCCCGGCAGCCGTCCGGCCCTTTCGGGCGGGGCGTATCGATACACCACCCGCCCCGCCACCGACGACCTGGGCACCGGGCCAAAGTCGCGGCTGTCGGTGCTGGCTCCCTGGTTGTCTCCCCTCACATCCACGAGCCCGGACGCGATCGACTGGACCCTTTTGACGAGCAGTCGGTCAGGTTGTCTGGGATCACGGACGGCGACTACGTGCCCGGGCCGCACGCAGATGGCCGGAACGACCAGGATCCGGTCGCCTGGCTCGAAGGCCGGGCGCATGCTGTCGCCCGAAACCGCGACCCGGTGGAATCTCCACCTGCTGGATCCGACCAGGGTGATCATCGCCGCAACGCCCAGGGTGAAACCGAGCCTTCGGGTTCTGCGGCGTCCGGGAGACTGGGTAGGGTGAGGGCGTTCACAAACCATGGATAGGAGCTCCGGCTATGTCGCTTGTTTCTCGCGCCCTCAGCTTCGCCGATCGTCTGAGCGAACCGCGCACCGGATACGCACACTGCGATCTCCCGTGCGGGGTCTACGACCCGGCTCAGGCGCGTATCGAGGCGGAATCTGTCAAGGGTTGCATGGAGAAGTTCAATGCCTCGGATGACAACGTGTTCAAGACCCGAGCGGTCTTCATCAAAGAGGAGCGGGCCGAACTTGTAAAGCACCATCTGTGGGTGCTGTGGACCGATTACTTCAAGCCGGTTCATCTCGAGAAGTACCCGCAGCTGCACGAGCTCTTCTGGAACGCGACAAAGGCCGCCGGAGAAGCCAAGAAGACCAACGACACCGCGGCCGCGGACGACCTTCTGGCGAAGATCGCGGAGATCGACAAGATCTTCTGGGAAACCAAGAAGTAGAGCTTCCGTATCTGTCCGGAGGGGCCCTACGTGCAGGGCCCCTCCAGCGCGTCCAGCCCATAGGGTAGAGGCGGATGCAGAACGGGGACTCTGGTCATCGGTGGCGCCGCCTCGCCGGTCGGGTGGCTGGGTCGACCGAACGCCATCTTGACCACATACTCGGCGGTGCCGAACGCCGGCGGATCATAGTCGTGCTCGCAGCCGTCCTGGCGCTCAACAGCGCGGACTCGTCGACGGTTGGCGCCGCGGCCACGCAGCTTCGTTCGTCTTTGCACATCGACAACGCCGATATCGGACTTCTTGTCGCGGTCAGTTCGCTGGTTGCCGCGGTCGCCAGCGTCCCGTTCGGGATATTGGCAGACCGGTTCAAACGAACCCGCATCCTCGGGGTGACCATCGTCGCCTGGGGTGTGGCGATGGTGTGGAGCGCAACGGCGACTTCTTTTTCCAAGCTGCTGCTCGCCCGTCTCTTCCTGGGTGCAGGTACCGCTGCGGCCGGACCGATCGTCGCCTCTCTCGTAGGCGACTATTTCGGAGGCGAAGAGCGGGGGCGTATCTACAGTTTCATCCTGACCGGCGAGCTTGCCGGGGCCGGGGTCGGCTTCGCCGTTGCAGGAGACATCGCCGCGCTCTCATGGAGGGCGGCGTTCGTGTTCTTGGCGATACCGGCCCTCTACCTGGCGTGGAGAGTCTTCCGGTTGCCCGAGCCCGCCCGGGGCAGTCAGAAACCGCTCAGGACGGGGGTACCGCCCGGGGAGGAGGTCCCGGAGGATCCGACCGACGCGCAGAAGCTGGCGGAGGAACGCGGCATCAAACCGGACGAGGACAAGGTGATCGGGCCGGAGGCGCGGACGTACGGGATCATGCAGGCGGCGAGGGCCGTTCTCGGTATCCGCACGAACGTGATCCTCATCGTGGCCAGCGCGTCCGGGTACTTCTACCTGTCAGGCATCGAGACCTTTGCGGTCGAGTACGTCAAATTGCAATACGGGGTGGCGCAAGCCCTTGCGAACCTGTTGCTGTTCGTGCTTGGCGCCGGCGCGGTCCTCGGAACCATCGTCGCCGGTTCGCTGAGCGACCGTCTGTTGAAGCGCGGGTTCCTCAACGCGAGAGTTTTCGTCCCAGGAGTCGCCGCGATCCTCGCGAGCATTCTGTTCCTGCCGGCGATACTGACCAGGCAGACACTGACGGCTCTGCCTTATCTGACTGCGGCCGCGTTCATGCTCTCGGCGCAGAACCCACCGATCGACGCTGCCCGGCTCGACATCGTGCCGCCTCTTCTATGGGGCCGCGCAGAAGGCATACGAACTGCTCTTCGGACCGGGGCTCAATCCCTTGCCCCGCCGATCTTCGGCGTGATGTCGAACTCGATCCTCGGCCACGGCCGAAGGGGGCTCCAGCTCACCTTCTCGCTGACCCTGATTCTCCTTTTGGCTAGCGGAGTGATCCTCCTGAGAGCGATGAAGACCTACCCCCGCGACGTTGCGACGGCGTCCGCGTCTCGCGACCGGCAACGCTTCCCCGGCCAGCGCATCCGCACCGAGGGGCAGAGGCGCGGGGTGGATCCGGCGCCTCCGCCCGCCTGGCCGGATCCTCCAGGCGTCCCTCTCTAGGGGCCCGCCGGGTCAGTCAGTTCGCAGTGGGCGCGGAGGGAGTCGAACCCTCATGCTCGCAAGAGCAGCAGGGTTTAAGCCCGCTGTGTCTACCGTTCCACCACGCGCCCGAGCAACGACCCGGAAGTCTCGCACGGATCCGGTACCGCCGCGTACCGCCGCTCACCCGTCTACTGGATGCCGTAGCCTTCCGGCGTGTTGGCCGTGGTCTGCGCGCTGTTGTCAGCGCTGCTGTACGCGCTGGCCTCGGTCCTCCAGCAGCGGGGGGCAGCGGCCCAACCCGAGGAGACCGCTCTTCGGATCGGGCTGCTCACCCGGTTGCTTCGCAACCCAATTTGGGTGCTCGGATTCGGGTGCGACATCGGCGGTTACGTATTTCAGTTCATCGCACTCGGAAACGGTCCGCTCGTGGTCGTCCAGCCTCTCCTCGTCTTAGGCTTGCTATTCGCCTTGCCGATCGGAGCGGCGTGGTCCGGTCGCCGCCTGGGACGGTGGGACTGGGTGGCCGCAATGATGGTCTGCGCCGGCCTCGCCGCCTTTCTAACCGTGGCCCAGCCGTCGAAAGGCCGGCCGGATGCCGGGGGAGTCGAGTGGGTGCTCCTGGTCGTCAGCACCGGCGGCCTGTCCTTTCTCATGGTGGCGGCGAGCCTTGGGCGGCCCGCCTGGCAGAGGGCGGCGCTGCTGTCCTCCTCCGCGGGCGTCGTGTACGGGCTGGCGGCCGGGCTGACCAAGACCAGCTCGCATCTGTTGTCTGGCGGTGTATTGCACCTTCTGGGGCATTGGCCGCCGTACGCGCTTGCGGCGGCCGGAGTCGGCGGGATGCTCGTCGCTCAGAGCGCATTCCAGGCGGGATCTCTCGAGGCCTCGCTTCCCCCGATGTCGGTGATCGACCCCGTCGTGAGCATCCTTATCGGTGTTTTCGTGTTTGGCGAGACCATCTCGGCGAGCGGGCCGGCGATCGCTCTGGAGGTCGTCGCGCTGGCTGCCATGACGGTAGGCGTGTTCGTGCTCGCCCGGTCGGAGGCGGGCCGCACGGTCCACGAATCGAGATCCCGGCCTACCTAGGCCCTTACCCGGAACAACGTCCGGCGCTCTACGATGCGAAGCAGGATGCGAGTGTCGGACACGGAGAGGCAGAGGACCGTCGACGAGCTGAGGCGGCACTGCGCCGCCGGCAGGATCGACATGGACGAATACGGCCGCCGCATCGAAAAGGCGATGGCCGCCGAACGCCTCGAGGAGCTTGACGCGGTTCTGTCCGACCTCCCCATACTGCGGATCGCCGATCCGTCCGCTCCGGGCGAGGATCAGAGGCGGCATCGCCGCGCACGCGACAACGGACGCCGCCGTTCAGCTCCTTTCGCCCACCTTCCGCCGTTCGGGTCGGCCGGCGGCAATCTCGGCTCCGACGGCGCGTTGGGCTCGAGCAGGCTGGCGTCGACGCTGACCGCGCTGCTCGTGGTTGCCGTGGTCGTCGCCGCAATCGTGTTGCTGGTGACGGTGTCGTGGACATGGGCTGCCGTGCTGCTCGCCGGCTGGGTCGTCGGGATGGTGCAGGCTGCCGCAGCCAAACGGAGAGTTCGCTAATCGAACGTCAGGACGATCTTCCCGAACTTTCCGCCGGCCGCGAAATGGTCGTACGCCTTCTCGGCCTCGGCTAGCGGAAACTCGGAGTCGATGGGCACCGACAGCTTGCCCGCCTCGAACAGCGGCAGAACCTGTGCCTCAACCCGCCGGGCTGCGTGCGCCTTGCTCTCCAGCGGTCTCGCTCTGAGCGTCGACCCGTGAATCCTGCCGCGGCGCGCCATGAGTAGTCCGAGGTTGATCTCCCCGACCGCGCCGGCGCCGATGCCGATGACGCAGAGCCTCCCGCCATTGGCGAGGGCTTCCATGTTCGCGCTCAGGTTCGGAGCGCCGACCAGCTCGAGGATCACGTCGTACGGCCCGTGTTCGACGGTGGCCGCCGGGTCGACAACACTGGCGCCCAGCGCGGCCACCGCGTCTCTTTTGTCGGGCGAGCGCACCGTCGCAATCACCGTCGCGCCGGCGGCGACGCCGAGTTGGACGGCCGCGGTTCCTACACCGCCTGCCGCGCCGTGCACGCACAGTCGCTCGCCGAAACGGAGATCGGCCTGCGATATCAGTGCGTCGTGTGCGGTCGTGTAAGCCTCCGGGAGGGCTCCTGCCTCGGTCCACGTGAGACCGGACGGGACCGGCATCGCCTCGCGCTCGTGAACGACGCACATCTCCGCCTGCGCTCCGCCGGCGGCGAGCGACATGACTCGATCGCCCGGCTTGAACCGGTCCGCCCCCGGTCCGCAGCTGACAACCTCGCCGGCGAACTCGAGGCCGGGAATGTCAGCGGGGACGCCAGGCGGCGCCGGATACAGCCCTAACCGCTGGAGCAGGTCGGCGGCGTTGATGCCCGCGGCCCGGACACGGACGAGTATCTGGCCGTATCCGGGCTCTGGGTCGGCCCTCTCACGAACCTCCAGCGATCCTCCGGCTCCGATAACGACCGCCCGCATGGCTACCCCCGCCCCAACTCTGACAGCAGAGCCAGCGTCCGGTTTCGGTCGTCTCTCGACCCGAACACCGGAAGGCTCAGCTCGGTTGCGCCGACGTCGAATAGACGGCGAAGTGAACTGGAGACCGTCTCCTCGTCTCCGACGATCGCGAGGTCGGCCGGGCCGCCGGCGCCTTCCTTGTCGAGCATTGCCCGGTACGACGGGAGGTTGTTGTAGTAGCCGAACGCGCTCGCAGCCTGCTCCCTGGCAGCGCCGGGATCGGCGGTCACGCAGACCGGGAGGCCCACGACGACTCGGGGCGCGGGCCGTCCCGCAGCTTCGGCGGCCTTGGTGATGGTCGGCACGATATGGGTCGCGAGGGTGTGCTCGCCGACCATCCACAGGGCGGTCCCGTCGGCGACACGTCCTGCCAGGTTGAGCATCTGCGTCCCCAGCGCGGCGACGACGACGGGTGGCGCCGAAGCCCCCGCAACCCGCAGCGGCGCGAAGGTTCGTGCGGTCAACTCCTCGCCTTCGAAGGTGACCTTGCCGTCGTGCAGGAGCGGCATGAGGATCTCGAGGTACTCGCGCATGTGCCGGATCGGTTTGGAAAAATCGATCCCGAAGGCGCCCTCGATCACCACTTGGTGCGAAAGCCCGATGCCGAGGACAAGGTTCCCGCCGGTGGCGGCTTGCACCGTTAATGCCTGCATCGCCATCACCATCGGATGGCGCGGGTACGTAGGAACAACTGCCGTGCCGACTTGTAGCCCGGGAACCTCCCTCCCAATAACGGCCAGCGCCGTCAACGCGTCGACATCCGTCAGCTGCGGCACCCAGTAGTTCAGGCCGAGTTCGGACGCTTTCCGTGCGGTGACGATCATCTCGCCGATCGCGTTGTCCCCCCGGCCGGTTGGCCCTCCGTGGATTCCGATTCGCATGGAGGGATGGTACGCGGCCGGCTAGCCGGTGACCCGCCCCGCGCCGAGGAGGTCCGACCAGTAGATCGACTGGATGCTCACGTTCTGGCCGGTCTCTGGCGCGTCGATCATCTGGCCGTTACCTATGTAGACGCCGACGTGGTACACGTTGCTCGGAGTCCCGAAGAAGATCAGGTCGCCTGGAAGCGTTTCGGAGATCGATTCCCGCTGAGTCATGTCGTACTGGTCCTGGGCGAGATGCGGGAAGGACACACCGGCCTGCCGCCAGGCCATCATGGTGAGACCCGAGCAGTCGAAGGAGTTTGGTCCGGCGGCGCCCCACTGGTAGGGCTTGCCGAGTTGTGCTCTCGCGTAAGCGGTCGCCTTGTTGGCCCCGGGTGCCTGCGCGCCGACCTGCCCGCCTTGCGGCGAGCCGCTCTGGGGCTGTGCTGCCGTAGCCGGCGAAGTGGTCGTCGTCCGGTAGAACCCCGGGGTCGTGGGCTGAGCCGCCGGCGGGTTGTAGTGGCGCGTCGTGGTGGCCGACGTCGACGGAGGGGTTGACGGGGTCACCCCATGACCAACCGGTCGCGGGGTTGTAGAGGTGAGGACCGCGGCTTTCGCGGCCGCCTCCTGCGCAGCTTGAACCTGCGCGACGAGAACGGCCAGCTCGCCGGTCACCTGGGACAGTGATTGGCGCCGGGCCGTGTCGGCCTGTGCCGCCGACGAACGTGCCGCTTCGAGCTGCTGGAGATTTACCGCGGCTTCGTGTTGAGCTACGAGGACCCGCTGGGCGTCAGAGGCCTGCGCCGCCAACGCCGCCCGGTAAGCCTCGACCGCCCGCTTCTGTCCGCCGGTCACTATCTCGGCGTAGGAGATGGCCAGGTTGGGATCGGTCCGGGCGCTCCGCGGCACCGAGCTGATCGCCGGCGCGCCCCCGACCACATAGGACAAGACCGCCTGCTGTCTGAGGGCTGCCTTTGCGGCAACCGCCTCCGCATCGGTTTGCGCCATGTCCGACTGCAAGGCTGCCAGCCGGGATGCCAGCTGCTGGCTTCGCAGCTGCGCCGCGTTCACCGCCTCGGCCATCTGGTCGAGCCGGCGCCCGTCCGCCAGGATCTGGGCGGCGAGCTCCTGGGCCTGTACCTGTAGCGCCGACTGGTTCGACCCGCCCGAGCCGGCGGCTGATATCCCGCTTCCCGTGTTACCGGACGTTCCGCCGTCGGCCCATGCAGCCGGCGCTCCGCCGAGGGCTGACCCGGCGGTGGCCGTCACGGCTATGGCCGCCAACGCGGCAAGAGCCCGGAGCTTCCCGGCAGCGGCGTGGAGCATGTCGATCACGGACAGGCGATCCTCGGGACGGGGCCTCGCGCCCTATCCGCCGTCAACTCTAGTCACAACAGCCACATGGTCAACATCGGTAACAGAGTCCCCTACCTTGACCTCTACTGGCAGCCTTGACCTCTAGTGACATAGGTGCAGTACGTTCCCACCATGAGCAGCGGCAGCAGCGGCGAGTTCCGCGTCGAGCACGACTCGATGGGGGACGTACGCGTCCCCAAGGAAGCGAAGTACCAGGCCCAGACCCAGCGTGCGGTTGACAACTTCCCGATATCGGGGATGAGCATCGAGCGAGCTCTCATATCCGCGTTGGCTGCCATCAAGGGAGCCGCCGCGATGGAAAACGCACGGCTCAAGATCATCGACAGGAAAGTCGCCGACGCCATCCATTCAGCCGCCGAGGAGGTCGCAGCCGGCAAATGGGACAGCGAGTTCCCCGTCGACGTCTTTCAAACCGGGTCGGGCACGTCGTCGAACATGAACATGAACGAGGTGCTCGCAACCCTTGCCACCGAGCGGCTAGGGGAGAAGGTTCACCCCAACGACCAGGTCAACGCGTCCCAATCGTCCAACGACGTGTTTCCATCGGCGATCCACCTCGCTGCTGCATCGGAGATCGAATACCGGCTGATCCCGGCGCTCGATCACCTGGCTAAGGCGTTGAGGAAGAAGAGCCGCCAGTTCAAGTCGGTCGTCAAGTCCGGGCGCACCCACCTGATGGATGCCACTCCGGTAACGCTCGGTCAGGAGTTCGGCGGCTACGCGGCGGCGGTCGAGCACGGAATCGAACGGCTTCAAGCGTCTCTCCCTCGGGTTGCCGAGCTTCCTCTCGGCGGGACCGCGGTCGGCACGGGAATCAACGCGCCGAAATCTTTCGCCCCTCGTGTGATCAAGCGCCTCGCCGAGGACCGAAGCCTTCCGTTGACCGAGGCACGGGATCATTTCGAGGCTCAAGGTGCTCGCGACGCGTTAGTGGAGGCCTCGGGGGTTCTGCGCACCATCGCGGTCTCTTTGTTCAAATGCGCGACTGATCTGCGATGGATGGGAAGCGGCCCCCGAACCGGCCTGGCGGAAATCCGAATTCCCGATCTGCAGCCTGGGTCGTCGATCATGCCCGGAAAGGTCAATCCTGTCGCTGCCGAGGCGGTCTCGCAGGTCGTCGCGCAGGTGATCGGCAACGACGCCGCCGTCGGCTTCGCCGGCGCGATGGGCAACTTCGAGCTCAACGTGATGCTTCCTGTCATCGCGCGGAACCTGTTGGAGTCGATGCGGCTGCTGGAGAAGGTGAGCATTGTCTTCGCGGACAAGTGCATCGCCGGGATCGAGGCCAACGTCGAGCGTTGCCGGACTTACGCCTTGTCGTCCCCGTCGATCGGCACGGCGCTCGCGCCCTACATCGGTTACGAGGAAACCGCGAAAGTGATCAAGGAGTCTCTCACCGAGGGTAAGGACCTTCGAACCCTGGTCCTGGAACGGGGCCTTCTCACCGAAGAGGAGGTTGATCGCGCGCTCGACGTCGAAGCGATGACGCGAGGCGGCATCATCGGGTAGTCCCAGTATCCCGGAGTTGCCGGGTCAGCGCTTCGAGCCGGCGGTCCCACTGTTCTCCCACGTCACGCAGCCAGGACGAGACCTCGGTGAGGCGACGGGGATCGACTCCATACAGCACCTCCCGTCCGTGGCGTTCGGGGCGGAGCAACCCCGCACCGGTGAGGGTGCTGAGGTGCTTGACGACTGCCTGGCGGGAGACCGGGTAGTCCCGGGCCAGCTCGGTGGCGCTCATCGGGCCCTCAGATGACAGCCGGTCCAGAAGTTGCCGGCGGGTCGGGTCCGCCAGCGCAGAGAAGACGTCTGCCGCTTCGGGCTGAGAGTTTTCTGGCTCAGGCCCGCGCACGACCGACTTCCGCGATGCCGGCCCAAGCGCCGGCCAGGCGGGTGTCCCAAGCGGTCCACCCGGGCGCTTCATGCCGGGACGCCAAGGCGCCGGCCCTCGCCCGCGCCGTCGGGCCAGAGGTCGCTGCGGGAGCACCGGGCACGGGCCGCTCCTGGACGGTGAGCCTCACCCCTTCATCGACGGGTTCAAGCGTGTACGAGACCTCGCTCGCGTCGCCGGCGTCGCTCGCTTCGCCGGCCTCGCCGGCCTTGCCGGCGGGCCACCACACGAACCGGAGGCGCCGCTCGGGCCGAACCTCTTCGACCCGTCCTCGGCGCTCGTCTCCGCTCTCAGCGCGGAACCCCAGCTGCGATCCTTCGGTCAGCTCCCAGTCGAACTCGCCGCCGAACCATCCCCTGAGCGATTCGGGGTCGGTCAACGCCTCCCAAACCCGGTCCGGGCTGGCGGGTATTACTACTTGGCGTCGGATCACCGGCACCTCCTGATCCTCGAGAATCCCTGCAACCAAATAGTTGCACAACCGTTAGGCTAAGCATAACCTGCAACTACTCGGTTGCACTAGGAGGCCTAAGTGAGCTATCTCGTCCCCACCGTCATCGAGCAGTCGCCCAAGGGTGAGCGCGCGTATGACATCTACTCCCGGCTGCTCAAGGACCGGATTGTCGTCCTCGGGACCGAGATCAACGACACCACCGCCAACCTGCTCACCGCGCAGCTGCTCCACCTCGAATCAGAGGACCCGGACAAGGACATCGCGCTCTACATCAACAGCCCCGGAGGTTCGGTGACCGCGACCCTTGCCATCTACGACACGATGCAAGTGATCAGAGCCGACGTGGCGACGTTCTGCATGGGTATGGCGGCGTCGGGTGCGGCGGTGATCCTTGCGGCCGGCGCCCCCGGCAAGCGATCGGCGCTGCCGAACGCCCGGGTTCTGATCCACCAGCCTCACGGCGGTGCGCAGGGGCAGGCGGTCGACATCGAGAACCAGGCGCGCGAGATCGCGTTCCTTCGCCGGCGGGTCGACGAGATCCTCGCCCTCCACACCGGGCAGCCGATCGAGAGGGTCGCCAAGGACACCGACCGGGACTACATCCTCGGTGCCGTCGAGGCGAAGGAGTACGGACTGGTCGATGAGGTCCTCGAAGCACGGGAGAAGGAGCGCCCTCGCCTCGTCGGTTCCCAATAGCACCGGCCTGGGCCAGGTTCCAGATTCCAGTACCGTCGACGCTTCGTGACCGGCTTCCACATCCTCGTGATGCTGCACGTGCTCGGCGTCATCGGCGGCTTCGGCGCCCTCGCGTTCAACGCCCTGTACATGAGCCTGGCCCAGCGCCGGCCCCAAGGAGGCACCGGGGCGATCATCGAGGTCAACGGTCTCGTGTCGGGACTGGCGGAAATCCTGATCTACGCCGCATTGCTGTTCGGAATCGGAGCGGTGGCGAGCAGCCATTCGACGGTGAAGTTCAGCGACGCCTGGGTCTCGGCGGCACTCGGCGTGTACTTCGTCGCCGTTGGGGTGCTCCACGGTTGGATAAAGCGGAACCAGCGTCTCTACGGCGCGATGGTCCGGAAGCTGGAGAGCGGGGCGGAACCGTCGACCCAGGAGCAGGATCTCGGTGAACTCCAACTGCTGGAGAAGAAGGTGGGGTTCGGTTGGGGGGTGTTCAATGTGCTGGTGATCGGTGCGGTGTACCTGATGGTCTTCAAGCCAGGCGGTTGATGCACCCGATAGAGCATCTGCGCTACGTCGCCCGGGCGTCCGGGGCCGACCCGTCCCTGCTCGCCCGAGAAGCGGCCGCTGCTCTCGCCGAGATAGCCGAAGCCGACTCCGCCGGGCTGGTCCCGGCTTGCCGCCGTTTGGTGGAACGGCATCTGACGTCCGGGCCAGTGTGGTGGATGTCCGCCCGCGTTCTTTCGGCAGCTGATCCAGCGGAAGCGGCACTGAACGCAGCAGCCGAACTCGAGGACGACCAGACCGACAGGCACCTCGCGGCCTTGCTGCCTGACTCCGCGACGGTGACGGTCATCGGCTGGCCTGAAGCGACAGCCGACGCGCTGCGGAGGCGCGGCGATGTTGAGGTCCTCGTCGTCGACTCGACGGGCGAGGGGAGCGGCTTGGCCCGCCGCCTTTCGAACGCCGGTTCCGAAAGCGAAATCATCCCGAACACCGGTGTAGGCCCGGCAGCTGCAGTGTCGGACCTTGTGGTCATCGAGGCTTTCGTTGCAGGTCCCTCGGGAGTACTTGCTGCGCCGGGGTCGCTCCCTGCGGCGGCTGTGGCAGCCCACGCGGGGCGCCCGGTATTGCTCGCCGCCCCAACCGGGCGGGTGCTTCCCGACGCGCTTTGGGGCGCGCTTTTGACCCGGTTCGACGATACCGCCGGCGAGCCGTGGGATAGAAGCGCCGAGCTGGTTCCAGCCGCGTTGATCAGCCGGCTGGTCGGACCTGAAGGTGAGATCGATGTCGCCGGAGGTTTGTCGACTGCAACCTGCCCGGTCGCGCCCGAACTTCTCCGGGCCGCCGGATAAAGCCGGAGATGGCGGATAGCTTCGCTGCATGTCCGAGACACTCGTCGATGACTACCTGAAACTCGGCCTTGCTCTCGGCCGACACATCGACGGGCTGGTCGACGCGTACTACGGGCCCGCCGAGCTCGCCGATCAAGCCGCCGCCGGACCACCGGAATCGCCTTCTTCGCTCGCGGACAAGGGCCGGCGCTTGCTCGGCGACCTTGCGGTCGACGGTGAGCTCGGCGCCAGCCGGCGCGCTTGGCTAGCTGCGCAAGTCCGCGGGCTGTACACAACGGCGAGAAAGCTAGCGGGAGAGCAGATCAGCTACCTCGACGAGATCGAGGACTCCTACGGCGTGAGACCGCGCATGGTGCCCGAGGACGAGCTGTCGGAGGCCCACAAGCGGATCGACGAGGTGTTACCGGGGTCTGGACGGCTCGAAGAGCGTTATGTCGCGTGGCGGGAAAAGCAGGTCGTCCCGGCGGATCTCCTCGGCCGTGCGGTCGACTCTCTGGCAGAGGACTTCAGGGAACGAACCGGCAAGGCGTTCGGTCTTCCAGAAGGCGAGCGGGTCGACTTCGAGTTGGTCACCAACAAACCTTGGTCCGGTTTCAACTACTACCTCGGCGGGCTCCGAAGCAAGGTAGCCATCAACGTCGATCTCCCAGTGCCCTCGACCAACCTCGGGCCTCTCGTCGCGCACGAGGCCTATCCGGGACATCACACCGAGCACTGCCGGAAGGAGGTGGGTCTGGTGCGGCAGAGGTCTCAGCTCGAAGAGACGATCTTTCTGGTCGGAACGCCCCAGTGCCTTCTCGCCGAAGGTCTGGCCGATCTCGGGATCGAGGTGATCGCAGGGCGTCGACCGGAACCGGTCGTGGCCGAGCACCTCAAGCCTCTCGGCATCCCGTATGACCCGGGCCTGGTCGGTCATCTGGCCGTCGCAGGTGAGGCGCTCGGAGCGGTGCGCGGGAACGCCGCCATCCTCATCCACGACCGTGGAATGGAGCCGACCGAAGCAGTCGACTACATCGCCCGATGGGGCCTGCTTCCGACGGCCCGCGCAGAGAAGATGGTCGAGTTCCTCGTCGATCCGACATGGCGGGCGTACGTGTTCTGTTACATCGAGGGTGTGCGGCTGTGCCGCGCGTACGTGTCAGGCGATCCGGCGCGATTCCAGCGTCTCGTTACCGAGCAGGTGACCACCGCGGAACTCGTGGCCGCCTGACGGATCGCTAGCATCCGAACCATGTCGCAGCGCTCCCGCTTCCTTCCCCGCCGCTCTTGCCATGCCGTGCCGGGCTCCAACGAGAAGTTTCTCGCGAAGGCTCCGACCCTGCCGGCCGACATGTTCTTCCTCGACCTCGAGGACGCAGTGGCCCCTCTGGAGAAGGAGGACGCGAGGGCCAAGGTGGTCGAGGCGATCCAGAAATACGACTGGGGCGACGCGGTGGTCTGCGTGCGCGTAAACGCCTGGGACACCCGCTGGACATACGCCGACGTGATCGAAGTGGTGGGGAACGCCGGTACCCGGCTCGACGAAGTGATGCTCCCAAAGGTTCAGAACGCTGCGCAGGTCGTCGCGCTCGACTTGCTGCTGACGCAAGTCGAGATCAACAGCGGGCTTCCCGCCGGCCACATCGGCATCGAAGCTCAGATCGAGACCGCGCAGGGTCTGATCAACGTGGAAGAGATCTGTGCCGCGTCGCCTCGTCTCGAGACCGTCATCCTCGGACCGGTCGACTTCTCCGCTTCGATGGGGATGCCCTCGCTGTCGGGCGGTCTGTTGATCCCCGAATACCCCGGTGACTACTTCCACTACGTGTTCATGAAGATCCTCATGGCCGGGCGCGCGAACAACCTTCAGGTCATCGACGGCCCTTACGTGAAGGTGCGGGACCCGGAGGGCTTTCGGGAGTACGCCCGCAGAACGCAGATCCTTGGCTACGACGGAAAGTGGAGCTTGCACCCCGACCAGATCGACATCCTCAACGAGGTGTTTTCGCCGACGCAGGAGCAGTTCGATCGGGCTTGGGAGGTGCTCGACGCGTACCGCCAAGCGACGGAAGGCGATCGAAAGGGCGCGGTGATGCTCGGTGACGAGATGATCGACGAAGCGTCCCGGAAGGTCGCGGTGACTCTCGTCGCGCGAGGCGAGCGAGCCGGCCTGAAAAGGTCGTGACGGTCAGCCGGCTCGATCGAGCAGTCGCCGGGCGACGACCTTGAGGGCAAGGGTTTCGTCCGCTCCCTCGAAGATCGACAGCACCCGAGCGTCGACGAACAGCCGGCTCACTGGGTACTCCTCGGCGTAGCCCATGCCGCCGTGGATCTGCATCGCTTCACGCGACACCCACTCGGCAGCCCGGCAGACATAAGCCTTGATCATCGACGCTTCCAGGGCGCCTTCGCCTTTGGCCATCAACCGGGCGACGGCGTACATGTACTGGCGTGAAGCCTGGATTATCGAAGCCATCCGGGCGACCTTCACCCGGGTCAGCTGGTAGTCGATAATCGGCCTGCCGAAGACGATCCGCTCGCTGGCGTACGCGAGCGCGGTCTCGTAGGCGGCCTGCATGACTCCGACCGCGCGCGCAGCGGTTTGCAACCGGCCGTTCTCGAACCCTTCCATCTGGTAGTAGAAGCCGCGCCCGAGTCCGGCGTCCTCCCCGATCAGATGATCCGCAGGGATGCGCCACGAGTCGAACGAGAGCTCGTAGGAATGCATGCCTCGGTAGCCGATGGTGTCGATCGGCCTCCCCTCGAGCCGGCCGCCCGAGGGTTGCCGCAAGACGAATCCTTCCCCGTCCGCACGCTCCTTCGGCACGACGAACAACGACAGGCCCCTGTGCGCAAGGCTCCTGTCCGGGTCGGTACGTGCGAGGACCATCAGCACGTCGGCTCGCGCCGCGAACGTGGACCAGGTCTTCGTACCGGAGATGATCCATTCGCCGGATGAGCTGTCTTTGGACGCGGCGACCGTCAGTCCTGCTACGTCGGATCCGAAGTCCGGCTCGGTCACCGCGACGCCTGCCATGATCTCGCCGCTCGCGAGTGCAGGAAGCCACCGTTGCTTCTGTTCCTCGGTGCCTCCCCGAAGCAGCGCCCTGGCCAGAATTTCGGGCCGGGTGATCAGCGACCCGCCGGCGCCGAGCGATGCCCGCGACAGCTCCTCGGTGGCTACGACCATGCCCAGGTAGTCGTGCTCGCCACCGGATGCGAACCCGCCGTACTGCTCCGGGATGGAGAGCCCGAACGCGCCGAGTTCGGCGAGGCCGGCGATGATCTCCTCGGGGATGTCGGTGTTGTGCCGGTGAATGTTCTCGGCCGCGGGAGCGATCCGGTCCTCCGCGAACCGCCGGAAGGTGGCGGCGACCATTTCGAAGTCGGGGTCCAGGTGCCTCGGTCCAGCTTCACCGGCGAGCTGCGCGAGCCACTCCGGGTCCCGGTAGGCCTCGACGAAGGGCACCGCGGCAGAGAGGTCTTGGACTCCGACACCCCACGAGGTCTCGCGTGCGAGCAAGCGTGTCGCGAGGTCCCAGATCGCATCGGCGGTGAAGGCGGCCGCCAGCCTTCGTTCAACTTCACCGTGGGCTCCGTATTCGATGGCCGCCCGGGCGGTTTCGATGGCGGCGGCTGCGTGAGCCAGGTCGTACGCGACTGCCTGGTTCTCGTCAACCGCGCCGGCGCCCTGCGCCGCGAGGTGGGCCGCGGCGCGGTCGATCACCGAACGAGCCAGGTCGACCGCTTCCAGCGCTGCATCAAGATCTGGGGGGCTGTCCCTCACGCAGGGCACACTACCGAGCAGCCTTACGGGCCACGACTGTGACGAGCGGCGGCAGGATGACTGGCTCATTTTCTGGATCGACATCGGTCATCGCTTGCAAGTAGTCCGCGACAGGACCGGGGCCGGCCCACGCCGGCGCCTCCGCCCATGCGTCGACCAGCTCCAGGCCTGCCTCGAGAATGAGGGCCGGTAGGAATGCACCGATGTCGGCGTGTCGTGCGCCGGGCATGAAAAGGGGTTGGCCTCCGATCCGGCCGGCGGAGGTCACCGGCTCCTGGGCGACCACCCAACCTCCCGGCCGGACCGCGGCGCGCATTTTCGCGAGAACCACCACCGGCTCATGGACGTGCATCAGGACGAACCTGCAGTACGCGAGATCGAGCGGCTCGGGGAGGGTCAGCTCCTCGCCGGCCTGGGTCAGCGCTACGACCTGCGCCTGTGCGGCTTCGGCGGCGGCTCCGGCCACCTGATTTCGTCTCTCCGGGTCCGAATCGACCGCGTACACCCGGCCGTCCCGGCCGACGATGCGGGCCAATGCCACGGTCACGTCTCCTCCGCCGGCGCCGACGTCCGCGCACCTCCACCCCTCGCGCAGCCCTAAACGGTCGAGCGCCGTTGCGAGGGGGCGGCGGTAGACGTCGTTGCGCAACTCGAGGTCGATCACCCGAAGAGGTTCGCATAACCGGCCCGGCGTCCGGAGGCAATAGCCTCACGCTTTGATGACGACGTATGACCGTCCCTTCGGGCGCTACTTCGAGGACTTCGAACCCGGTGACGTCTACCGGCACTGGCCGGGCAAGACGGTCACCGAATACGACGACCACCTCTTCTGCATGATCACGATGAACCACCACCCGCTGCACACCAACGCCTGGTTCGCCGAGCACGAGACCGTCCAGGGCAAGAACGTGGTGGTGGGCAACCTGGTTTACAGCCTCGTCCTGGGTATGAGCGTGCCGGACGTGAGCGGGTCTGCGATCGCGAACCTCGAGGTCGAGGAGCTGACCCACAAGAAGCCGACCTTTCATGGTGACACGATCTACGCGGAGACCCGGGTGCTCGGAAAAAAGGAGTCGACGAGCAAGCCGGACCGCGGTGTCGTGACCGTCGAGACGAAGGGCTTCAACCAGCAGGGAGACGAGGTCTGTTACTTCCGCCGGCGGGTGATGGTCTGGAAGCGCGACTCGGCGCCCCAGCGTCGCCGCCCTTATGGCGACGACGTTTGGCCGTAGCCGCTACGCGGCCCGGCTGTGCCAGACTCGTCGCCCGTGTGTTGCATCGGTCACACCGCTTACAGCCGCCGGTCTGGTCGAAGTAGCCTGCGGGTTAATCATCCGGGGGGTGCCTGAGTGAAATTGACCTTTTATGGGGTCAGGGGCTCTTGCCCCTGCCCTTCAGAGGCAAACAGGCGCTACGGAGGCAACACTGCCTGCGTTGCGCTGACCGACGGCCCGGAGCCGCCGATCATCTTCGATCTGGGCACCGGCTTGAGGGCCTTCGGCGACACCCAGCCTGTCGACGGGAGCTTCAGGGGGACGGCCCTCGTCACCCACATTCACTGGGATCACATCCAGGGTCTGCCGTTCTTCCCTCCGGCTGACCGGCACGGGGCGCACTTCGACATCTACGGCCCCGAGCAAGAGGAGGCCTCCCTCACCGAGCTCATCGACGGGCTGATCCGTCCGCCCTACTTTCCGGTGACCTACAGCGAGTTGCGCGGAGACATCTTCTTCCACGAGGTTCTGAAGGACGAGTTGCACCTCGGGCCGGCGAAGGTCATCGTGCGGCCGGTTCCCCACATCGGGCCGACCGTCGGCTATCGGGTCGAGTGGGGCGCGAGCGTGATCACCTACATCAGCGATCACCAGGCGCCGCTCGGGATGGACAGCGTGGCCGACAGCGTGATCGAGCTCGCGCAGGGTGCCGACGTTCTCATCCACGACGCCCAGTACACCCCCGCCGAGTTCGAGCAGAAGTCTCACTGGGGACACTGCACGGTCGACTACGCCGTTCGCGTCGCGCAGGAAGCCCACGTGAAGAAACTGATCCTGTTCCACCACGACCCGTCTCACGGTGACGACTGCATGGACCTGATCCTCGAGGATGCGCAACGTTTGGCGGAACCGTCTGGGCTCGAAGTGGCCGCCGCTTTCGAAGGTTTGAAGCTCGACCTTTAGAGGTTTGGTCACAAATCCCGAGAATTGCCGGTGGGAATCGGACTAAACGCGAAATCTCCGAACAAGGCGTTCTGTCCCCGATGTGAAATCTACGGTGTAATGAAACATCGCAGGTCCGGGGCAGGATAGGAGAACCATGGAGACGATGTCGCTGGCGAGGCGGGACGTTCTACGTTCGGCTGACGTATCCATCGCAGCCGAGGCAGCCAGACAGCGGCGGCTGAGAAGGCTGGCGATCTTCCTCGGCGTGATCGCCCTGCCGTTGGTCGCGCGCGCGCTCGTCGGTGGCATCCGTTACGCACAAGGCGATCTGAGCGGCGCGTCATCTGCTTTCCGCTGGCCCCTTCCTCATCTTCCGGCCGGTGCAGGCACCTACATCCCTTCTGTATTGCTGATCGTCGCTCTGGTTGCGGTCCTCGCGGTTCCGCTCCTTGCCGCCGGGCGTTCCCCTCACGTCCTTTACCGGCCCGAAGAGATAGAAGTCCGGCTCTCCGATGTACGTGGGGCAGGTGCAGTCGTCGAAGAGGTGGTCAAGACGCTGAACCTGTTTCTCGCCTACCGCACGTTCAAAGAGCGAATGGGGGGAACACCTCGCCGCGCGGTCCTTTTCGAGGGGCCTCCGGGAACCGGCAAGACATACATCGCCAAGGCCATGGCAGCCGAAGCGGGCGTGCCGTTCCTTTTCGTTTCGTCGTCGGCATTCCAGTCGATGTACTACGGGCAGACGAACCGCAAGATCCGGACCTTCTTCAAGGCCCTCAGGGCGCATGCACGACGCGAAGGCGGTGCGATCGGCTTCATCGAGGAGATCGACGCCATCGGTGCGACCCGCGCCGGGATCGGTCCGGGCGGTGGCCGTGAGGGAATCGCAGGTGTCGTCAACGAGCTTCTCATCCAGCTTCAGTCGTTCGACCAGCCGCCTTTCGGCATCCGAATCGCAGGCCTGTGGATCGACTTGGTCAACCGGTGGCTCCCGCGAAACCACCGGATCCGCAAGCCGCTCGCATCGCCGGCGAACATCCTGGTAATCGGGGCTACCAACCGCGCCGGCGACCTCGATCCCGCTTTGCTCCGCCCCGGGCGCTTTGACCGGACGATCACCGTCGACCTTCCCGGACGCGTCGGCAGGCGCGAGATCTTCGACTACTACCTCGCCCGCAAAGCGCACTCGCCCGAACTCGACGACCCGGGCCTCCGCGACCAGCTGGCCGCCTCGAGCTACGGCTACTCGCCAGTGATGATCGAGCATCTTCTCGACGAGTCCCTGGTGTGGGCCTTGCGGCGCGGGGCAGAGAGCCTCTCCTGGGACGACATCCAGAAGGCCAAGATGACAACGGAGCTGGGCCTCGCACAGCCGGTCACCTACGCCGAGAAGGAACGCCTGACGATCGCCACCCACGAAGCCGGCCACGCGACCGTCGCCTGGCTCGTGGCACCAGAACGGAACCTCGAGGTGCTGTCGATCATCAAGAGGTCCTCCGCCCTGGGCCTCCTTGCCCACTCCGAGCCTGAAGAGCGCTGGACGAAAACAAAAGCCGAGATCGAGGCTCTCATCCGCGTCGCCATGGGCGGTCTGGTTGCGGAGGAGCTGTTTTTCGGCGATACGAGCAGCGGTGTGTCCGGTGATCTCCAGGCAGCGACGGAGGCGGCCGCTCAGATGGTCGGAAGCTTCGGCATGTCCGGTTCGCTCATCTCCCTGGACGCGGTACGGGCGCCAGGGTCCCCGAACATCGTGGCGAAGGTCCTGTCAGACGAGTCGTGCAGGGAACGGGTCGACGCCATCCTCGACGCAGCCCGAGAGGACGTGAGGGTGATCCTCTCTCGCTACAGCTATCTCGTCGAGGCGCTCCGAGACGCGCTGCTCGAGAAGGAAGAGCTCATCGGCGACGAGATCACCTCGGTGCTCGAGGCGGCGTACATGGCCAAGGACGGCGAAGGCAACATCGTCGACCTCCGGGACGCGCTGATCGATACCAGGCAGGCCGAGACCGATGATCCCGAGATCATGCCAGACCCATCTGCCACAGCATGAACGCCTGAATCCTGGCCTCATCTCGCCAAGTGTGGTAGCGCCCGGTCGAACCTCTGTGGCCCGCGCCCATCTCGGTTCTGAGCAGGATCGGTCGGTCGCCCTTTCCCGCTCCGACCGACCGTAGCTTGGCGACCCATTTGGCCGGCTCCCAGAAGCCGACCCGAGGATCGTTCAGGCCGGCGGTCACGAACATGGCGGGATAGTCCTTGGGCTCGACGTTGTCGTACGGCGAGTAGGAAAGCATCCGATCGTACGCAGCCTCGTCGTGCAGCGGGTCGCCCCACTCGTCCCATTCGGTCACCGTCAACGGGAGCGACGGATCGCACATTGTCGTGACGACGTCCACGAAGGGAACCTCGGCCACAATCGCACGCCAAAGGTCGGGACGCGTGTTGGTGACCGCGCCCATAAGCAGACCGCCGGCGCTTCCTCCGCGAGCCACCAGCTTAGCTTGATCGACCCAACCCGAGTCGATGAGGAACGTCGCCGCGGCAATGAAGTCCGAAAACGTATTCGCCTTGTGCTCCAGCCTCCCCGTCTCATACCAAGACCTTCCAAGGTCGCCCCCGCCTCGAACGTGCGCGATGGCAAACGTCACCCCGCGCTCCATCAGGTTCGCCCTGACCGGCGAGAACGAGGGGTCCACCGGCACCTGGTAGGCGCCGTATCCGTAGAGGAAGCAGGGAGCCGATCCGTCGAGCAGGGCGTCCTTCGGCGCGACCAGCGAGATCGGGACGAGAGTTCCGTCAGGTGCCTTCGCCCACAATCGTTCGGTCCGGTATGCAGCAGTATCGAAGCCCCGCACCAGCTGCGTCCACACCGCCCGTCTCTGCCGGGTGGTCAGGTCGTACTCGATCGAACTGGCCGGCACCGCGAGCGACGTGTACCCGAACCGGTACGAGGTCGAGTCCCATTCGGGGTTTGACTCGGGCGACAGCGTGTAGACGGGTTCCGCCTGCTCGACGATGTGCTGGCCGGTCCCGGAACGGGGCATGATCCGCAGTCGTTCCAGCCCGTCTGCCTGGTGTCGTTCCCACACGACGATGTGCGCAGCGAATGCGTCTGCGGACTCGAGCGTGACATCTGCGCGGTGGGAGATGACCTCTTCGAGTTCCGCTGGATCGTGACTGGATTCCTGAAGACGAAAAAGAGCGAAGTTGGTGCGGGGCGAGCCGTCCGCAGCCGCTCGATTCGTGCGTACCAGCCACGAGTCCCCGTCGTGCTCGACGTCGTATTCAACGCCGTCTTCACGCGGGAGAATGATCGTGGCATCGCCGTTCGGGTCGGCGGCATCCACCCACAGGGCCTCCGACGTAGTCGAGCTCGAAGAGTGGATGACGATGCGGGTTTCGGTGCGGGTCAAAGCCACGCTGACGAAGAAGCGCTCGTCGTTCTCCTCGAACACCAACTCGTCCTGGTTACTACCGGTCGCGCCGAGCCGGTGCCGCCACACCTGGAACGGACGCATCGCCTCGTCGGGACGCGTGTAATAGAAGGTCGAGTTGTCGGTGGACCAGGCCGAGCCGTAGTAGACGCCCTCGATCCCGTCGGCTAGATCATCACCTGTATCGAGGTCGCGGAACCTGAGCTTGTAGAGCTCGGAGCCGTCGTCATCGACCGCGTAAGCGAGCAGGCGATGGTCGGGGCTGATGTCGAGAACCCCGACGGCCATGTAGTCGCCGGTCGCCAGGTCGTTTTCGTCGAGCAGGACAGCCTCTCCCGAAGCAGTACCCGATCGGGTCGACTGTGTGATCCGTTCGGCGTCGAGCGACCTGTTGATGTCGGGCAGCCTGCAAAGCAACGGATACTGCCGCCCCTCGAACGTTCGGGTGAAGTACCACCACGCACCGTGGCGGATCGCGGCGCCAGCGTCGGTCTCGACGACGCGCGAACGGATCGACTCGAACAGCTCGTGTTGAAGCTTCTCGGTGGGGGAGAGGACTGCGGCGGCGTATTCGTTTTCCGCTTCGAGATACGCGATTACTTCAGGGTCGTCGCGGTCCCGGAGCCAGTACCAGTCGTCGACCCGTTCTTTGCCGTGGGTGGAGAGGACGTGCGGGCGCCGCGGGGCCAGCGGAGGCTGCGTGCGGTTCGGCTGGACCCGGTCCGTTGAAGTCATTGCAAGAGACTGTCACGTTTATTCGGCACGTTCATTAGGGACTTTCATCAAGGATGTTCATCGGGCACCTTCACCGGCTTAGGCTGGCACCGTGGTGACCGACGACCCTGCCGAGGCGCTCGAACTGGTCCGGCGAGGGAGGAACGTCGTGTTGATCGTCAACGAGGAGACCGTTGCTACCCCCGTCGAAGAAGGCAAGGGAAGGTTGGCGATCTTCGTGGGCGACCCGTCCGATCCCGCGACCCACGCCGCGGCGCATGAAATGGACGACGAACTGTTCAGCAGTCGACGCTGACTTTTTGCCCCTGAAGCCTGGCCTCGCGCTTCGCGAGATTGCTCAGCTGCCGGCGATCCGCCTCGGACAATTCCTTATTGGTCAAGGAGCGCGGCCACAGGTGCTGCGCACGAACCGCGCTCGCCTCCACCGAGTAGATGGTGATCGTCGCGGCCAGGTACAGGAATGCCAGGAGGCCAAGAACGGGCGCAAACGTGCCGTACAGGGAGTTCGAGTGGGCGAGCTTGTGGGTCAAGCCGATGCCGACGCCCGTCAGGAAGGTCCACGCCGCGCCCGCGACGATCGCACCCGGAACCATGTCGCGCACCGACACACGTGAGGAAAGGATCCAGAAGGAGGCGAAGAACAGGCCGATGTTCAGCACAAGGGCAACAAGGGTCGAGAGCGCGAGTCCGCCCGACCAGTGGAGCCATGACCCGAGTGACGCGACGAACGTGGAGGCCACGATTCCGAGACCGAAGACGATGTACCAGGCGAAGCTCCGCGCGAGCCGCGGGAGGAAGCCTGGGCGATCCTTGGCGGGTACGTTCCACGCCTGCTCCATCGTGAACTGCGCGGCTTGAGCCAATCCGGTCGCGCCGTAGAGCAGGCCCAGGATGCCGACGGTCAAGGCGACCGGCGATCCCTGAAGCCTCTTTCCGGCGAGCTGGTGGGCCGCGCTACCCAGGATCGGGTAGCTGCCGATGTGCTTTTCGAGGGTGTGAATCGCCGAGACGTCGTCTGCCAGGACATAAGCGACGACCGTGAAGGCTGCGAGGAGCAATGGAAAGACCGACAGGAACGCGTAGTACGTGATAAGCGCCGCGAGGTAGCCGCCGCGATCGTCGCCGTACTTCTTCTGAACCGCGAACACGAATGCCGTAGCCCGGTGGCGTTGCTGCCAGCAATCGATCCTCGACAGCAAGTCCACGAATGCTGTGTACCCGTTTGTACCGAAGAAGGCCCACCCTGGGGATGGTGGGACGGTTCCCGCATATCATCCCGGGCATGAAGATCTCGACGACCCTTAGCTACGCCGGCGGTTTCAAAGAGTCGGCCCGGCAGGTGAGCGAGCTTGAGAAGGCGGGCCTGGACCTGGTTTGGGTGGCCGAGGCCTACGGCTTCGACGGCCCAAGTTTGATGGGCTACCTCGCCGCGCTCACCGAGCGAGTCGAGATCGGGTCGGGCATTCTTCCCATCTATACGCGGACTCCGACGCTTATTGCGATGACCGCGGCGGGGGTCGACGCGCTGTCGGGGGGTCGTTTTCATCTGGGGCTGGGTGCGTCCGGTCCTCAAGTGATCGAGGGCTGGCATGGCGTCCCTTATGACAACCCGCTCGGGCGTACCAGAGAGATCGTCTCGGTCTGCCGGGCGGTATGGGCTCGCGAAGCACCGCTCGAGCACCACGGAAAGAACTATGACATCCCTCTCGCAGCTGGGAAGGGGACCGGGCTCGGACGCCCGTTGAAGATCATCGCCCATCCGGTGCGTCCGCGAATCCCCATCTGGGTCGCCTCGCTCGGCGAGAAGAACGTGGCGATGACCGCCGAGGTCGCCGACGGGTGGCTGCCCATACTGTTCATCCCGGAGAAAGCAAAAGAAGTCTGGGGCTCTGCCCTGACCGCCGGCGAGTCGAAGAGAGACTCGTCCCTCGCCAAGCTGATGATCTCCGCCGGCGGGCTGCTGGCCATCGGCGACGGGGAAGACGTGGTTCGGCTCCGCGACCTGGCCCGGCCGATGGTCGCCTTGTACGTCGGAGGCATGGGGGCGAGAGGCCGCAACTTCTACAACGACCTCGCCTGCCGGTACGGGTACGAGAAGGAGGCGAAGGAGATCCAGGACCTCTACCTCGCCGGGAAGAAGGACGAGGCCGCCGCGCTGGTGCCGCAGGAGCTCCTCGACCTCACCTCTCTCGCCGGCCCTGCCGGCTGGGTGGCGGATCGGGTGGCGGCGCTGCGCGAGGCCGGGGTCACCCACTTGCAGGTCACACCCATCCCCACCGGCGACCAGACGCCGGCGCAGTTGATCGAGCGCCTGAGGGCGATCGCCGGCTAGCCGCCGGGCTGCGGGGGTCGTGAACTCGCCGCCCGGCAGGCGGGTCACACGGAGCCCTCGCTATGCTGCCAGCCCATGCGGCCAGCGGCTCTGAGTGCCCCGTTCGAGTACTTCTTCGCCCTGCTCATGGCTGCCTCGCCGATCATCGGCGCAATCTGGGTGACCCCGGACATCACCAAGTGGACCGTCCTCGGGGTCGGCGTGGCGATGGTGGTCGGAGTGCTGATCGTGGCCCTCCGCCCGGTTCCGAAGCCCGAGTAGCGCCCCGCACCGCCCGAACCAGGTCCCCGCGGCAACCCCGCCTCGCACGAAAACGTAGTTCTGTGGCAAATGACACGAAACCACAGCTATCTGCATCGCCTTGGGTAGAGTAACGATATGCGTGTCGGGATTGTCCTCGCCGCAGGGGGATCTGTGGGGGTTGCCTACCACGGAGCGGTTCTGTCCGCCATCGAGGAGGCGACCGGCTGGGACCCCAGGACCGCCGAGATCGTGGTCGGAACCTCCGCGGGGTCGATCACCGCTGCGATGCTGCGAGCAGGCCTCCCGGCCGCCGATCTCCGCGCCATAAGCGAGGACAAGCCCTTGTCGCCCGCCGGAGCGAGGCTCGCCGACGTGGGCAGGCCGCACCGTCCCCGCACCCAGGCCGCCCAGTTCTTCGGGATGAGGCCGGTCGCCGATCCGGTCGCGGTGATGAGGGCGTTCACCCGGCGGTCGGTCCCGAACCCGATGGCGTTGATCGCAGCGATGTTGCCGGCCGGAAGGGTTTCGACCGCGGCAATCTCCTCAGGGATCAACTCGGTGTTCGCCGACGGTTGGCCGGACGATCCCATGTGGATCTGCGCGGTGGATCTCCGTAACGGGAAGCGGGTCGTCTTCGGAAAGGCGGGTTCCCCGCCGTCCGACGTGGGCGACGCGGTCGCGGCCTCGTGCGCGATTCCCGGATACTTCGAACCGGTGCGCATCGATGGCCGGCGGTACGTCGACGGCGGCGTCCGCTCGATGGTGAACCTCGATCTGGTCGGGGGGCCCGGGCTGGATTTGGTCATCGTCAGCTCGCCCATGACCCAGCAAGCGGGGAGGATGCGGTTCGGAGCGGGCCGGATGATCCGTCAGCTGCTCAGCGCGCAGCTCGAGCGGGAGGTGTCCGCTCTTCGGCGGACGGGAGTTCCGGTCATCTCGGTCGAGCCGGATCAGCGGGTGGCGGTGGCCATGGGAATGAACCCTATGGACGCTCGCCTCAGGGGGCCGGTATCCAGGGTCACCCATGATTCGGTCGGCGCTTGGCTGCACAGGCGGGGCTCCGAGGGATACCAGCTGGCGCAAATGCTCGCCACCGGCCCCGAAACCCCTGCTCAGGCAGTCAATATGTGAAATACATGAGCTGAGCGGCGGCATCGGCGGCTCCGGTTCGGCATTGGCCCTACCGGCTCACCCCTGAGGGTTGTTACTATCGAGATAGGAGAAATCCCCCTATCTCCGGAAGGATGCAAGCCGCATGGCCACAACCTCGGATCTGGATCTCGGCCGGTACAAGCTGGGCTGGAGCGACGTAGAGGACTTCTACGTCTACAAGCCCAAGAAGGGCCTGTCCGAAGAGACGGTCCGCGAGATGTCGTGGATGAAGGGCGAGCCCGAGTGGATGACCCAGAGGCGACTGAAGGCGCTGCGCTACTTCGAGCGCCGGCCGATGCCGTCATGGGGTGGCGACATGTCTGGGATCGACTTCTCGGACATCTACTACTACATCAAGCCGATCGACAAGCAGGTGAGCGCCTGGGACCAGCTCCCCGAGTCGGTCAAGGCCACCTACGACAAGCTGGGCATCCCCGAGGCCGAGCGGAAGTACCTGGCCGGCGTCACAGCTCAGTACGAGTCCGAAGTCGTCTACCACAAGAACCGCGAGGACCTCGAGGCCCAGGGCGTCCTGTTCTGCGACATGGACACGGCCCTCCGCGAGTACCCCGACATCGTCAAGCAGTACTTCGGCACTGTGATCCCGGCGAACGACAACAAGTTCTCTGCCCTCAACACCGCCGTCTGGTCCGGTGGGAGCTTCATCTACGTCCCCCCCGGCGTGAAGGTGGGGATGCCGTTGCAGGCCTACTTCCGCATCAACGCGGAGAACATGGGCCAGTTCGAGCGCACGCTGATCATCGCCGACGAGGGCGCCCAGGTGCACTACATCGAGGGCTGCTCCGCACCCGTGTACACCACCGACTCCCTTCACTCGGCGGTAGTGGAGATCATCTGCAAGCCGTCGAGCCGGGTCACTTACACGACCATCCAGAACTGGTCGAACAACGTCTACAACCTGGTCACCAAACGGGCCCGCTGCGACACCGAGGCCCACATGGAGTGGATCGACGGCAACATCGGGAGCCGGCTGACCATGAAGTATCCGTCGGTCTACCTGATGGGCCCCAAGGCGTCCGGCGAGGTGCTTTCGGTCGCGTATGCCGGGCCCGGGCAGCACCAGGACGCCGGCGCCAAGATGGTTCACGCAGCGCCGGAGACCTCGTCGACGATCATCTCGAAGTCGATCTCCAAGGACGCGGGCCGCACCTCCTACCGCGGCCTGGTCCGGTTCGAGGAGGGCGCGAGGAAGTCGAAGAGCTTCGTGCGTTGCGACGCCCTGCTCCTCGACGATCTCTCCCGCAGCGACACCTATCCGTACATCGAGTTCGGAGAGCAGGACGCCCAGGTTGGTCACGAGGCGACGGTGTCCAAGGTCGGCGAGGACCAGCTCTTCTACCTGATGAGCCGCGGGCTCTCCGAGCAGCAGGCGATGAGCATGATCGTCAACGGCTTCATCGAGCCGGTCACCCGGACCCTTCCGATGGAGTACGCCGTCGAGTGGAGCCGCCTGATCGAACTTCAGATGGAGGGTTCGGTCGGCTGACCCCGCCCCAACCGGGAGAGACGCGATTGGTGCCCTGGTGCTGCGAGCGGTGAAAGAGATCCTCGATCACTAACATCACCAGGCGGTGACCGGAGCTGTAGTACTCACCGTGCTGATCGTGATCGTTGTCGTCGGGCTCAGCTTGGCGATGCAAAGCCAGCAGACCATCCAGGGACCGCGCCCGACCCGCGCGCCGAGGATGCCGAGGCCGCCCTCGCCGCCGCGGCGGATCCGCGAGCGCAAGGCACAACCGCAGGCGCAGGACGTTCCTCCGCCACCGCCCGATCCGACCGACGCCGACCTTCTGAAAGGTCCGGAGATCCTGCGCTCAGGAGAGGAAGCCGAGGCCAAGGTGATCTCTGTCGTCGACGAACGCACCCTCGGCCCGGTCACCCGGAGCAGGCTGACGGTTCAGATCGACCCGGGCGACGGCGAACCCTTCGAGGTGACGACGCGGGTCGCCTTCCCGACGCCCGAGTCCAGGGCGAAGGTGAAGGTCGGCGGAACCGTGAAGGTTCACTACGACAAAGACGACCGGACCCGCGTCGTCGTCGACATTCCCGCCGAGTAACCGCCACTTGCCGCTTTGGCCGGACCGCTCCGGCCGGCCGTAGAATGCAAGGCCCGGCCGGGTTTCCGGCCATATTGCACCAGGATCGCCTGGGCCCACCTCTGATGTAGGAGCACCACTGTCCGGCTTCACCGCTGAATCTGCCGCCGCGCTCGCCGGCCCCGACTGGCTGCGCGCCGAGCGGAGCGCGGCCTTCGAGCGTTTCGAAGGCTTGGACCTGCCCACCGAGGCCCTGGAGGAGTGGCGCTACATCCGGATCGAACAGCTCGACCTCGGCCGCTTCGAGCCCGCGATGGCTCCGGAAATCACGGTTCCGATCCGCGACGACCACGCAGACGAACTGGTGAGGGCGATACAAGGCAACGTCACGGTCGTCGAGACGAATAACGGCTTTCTGTCCGAGCTGTCGGTGCCACCGGATTCGGTCTTCGAGATCGACGATCTGAGCAACTCCACCGCGAAGGAGCCCCAGCGCCGGGTGGTCGCGGACGACTCCGATCCATACGTCACACTGAACCGGGCCTTCGCACCATCGTGGATCCGGGTGCGCGCGCCGCGCAGGACGCGCGGCGGAGTGGTCGTCGTCGTGCACCGGCTGACGGCGGTCGGCGTCGCGGCATTCCCGCGCGTGCGGGTCGACGTCGAGGGGGCTGCGGAGCTTTCGGTCGTAGAGATCTTCGCCGGCGGCGCGGGCTCGCTGGCGATACCGGTGACCGAGCTCAACGTCGACGCGGCCGCCAACCTCGGTTATCTGAACGTGCAGGTCCTCGATCCGAGCGCGTGGCAGGTCGGTTTCCAGGTGAGCCGAGTCGACAAAGATGCATCACTCGTTTCGGCGGCAGTTGCAGTCGGAGGCGAGTACGCGCGTATGAGGACGGACTCGTCGCTCGTCGGTCCTGGTGCCTCCGGCCGTCTTCTCGCCCTTTACTTCGGGTCGGCGAACCAGATGCACGACTTTCGCACCGTCCAGCACCACGGCGCGCCGAAGACTCAATCCGAGCTCCTTTACAAAGGCGTCGTCGCTAACACGTCGCGATCGGTGTACAGCGGTCTCATCCGGGTCGACAAAGGTGCCCGAGGCACCAACGCGATGCAGACCAACCGGAACCTAGTCCTCCACGAGGGCGCGCACGCCGACTCCGTCCCGAACCTCGAGATCGAGGACAACGACGTGCGCTGCTCTCATGCATCCGCGGTCGGGCCTATCGCCGAGGATCAGCGCTTCTATCTTGAAAGCAGGGGAGTCCCGACGGCCGTCGCGGACCGGCTCATCGCGCTCGGCTTTCTCGACGAGGTTCTCGAGCAACTGCCGGTGCGCGGGATTTCGGCGCCGCTTCGGGAATCCGTGGATTCCAAGCTCGCGCAAGCCGAACGCCTCGAAGCGACACGGAGCGCGACCTGATGGCGGAACTCGCAAGGGTCCGAGCCGACAAGCTCCAGTCGGGCAGTTCACTCCGGCTGGACGTCGGTGAAGAGGGCATTTGCCTGGTGCGCATCGGCGACGAGTTCCACGCGATCAGCGACCGGTGCAGTCACGCGAACGTGTCGTTGTCCGAGGGCGAGGTCGACGAGTTCGACTGCACGGTGGAGTGCTGCAAGCACGGCAGCACGTTCTCGTTGTTGGACGGTGAGCCGCAGTGCTTGCCCGCAACCCAGCCGGTGAAGGTTTTCAGAGTCACCCGCGACGGCGAGGACGTGGTGGTGAGCGAACCGTGACTTCTCATCGCGGCGAACTGCTGATCGAAGACCTCCACGCCGAGGTGAGCGGCCGGGAGATCCTCCGAGGCATCACCATTACCGTTCGTTCCGGCGAGGTGCACGCGGTCATGGGGCCGAACGGCTCGGGCAAGAGCACCCTCTCGCACGTGCTGATGGGCAGGCCCGGCTACGCCGTCACCGGCGGCCGGGTCCTCCTCGACGGCATCAACCTGCTCGAACTTCCCACTTGGGAACGAGCCCAGGCAGGGCTGTTTCTCGGAATGCAGTACCCGATCGAAGTGCCCGGGGTCTCGCTCCAGGACGTACTAGCGGCCTCTTTTTCCGCATCTGGAAAAAATCCTGACGACGTCGCCGCTCTAGTCACCGTCGAAGCCGAGCGAGTCGGATTCGACGAACGCTTTCTTGTTCGCCCCCTCAATGTCGACCTGTCCGGCGGCGAAAGAAAACGAAACGAAACCGTCCAGCTCGGCGTCCTGCGCCCGCGTTTCGCCGTCCTCGACGAGATCGATTCCGGTCTCGACGTCGACGCGCTACGAGCGGTCGCGCGCAGGGTCGAAGCCGCCACGAACGAGACCGGCTTAGGGGTGCTCGCGATCACCCACTACACCCGGTTGCTCGCCGAGCTCCGGCCCGACCGGACGCACGTGCTTTCTCGCGGGCGGATCGTCACAAGCGGCGGCCCGGAGCTCGCCGACGAGCTGGAGAGGACCGGCTACGCCGGGTGGGCGGAAGAGGAGGCGGCTGCTGTCGCCGAGCGGTCTCCTGCTGCTACGAGTGCAGACGATCCGTTCGCCGACCCGCTCGCTTAGATGTCCCCGAGGAATCGCTGGTGGCTGCTGGCGACGATCCTCTTCGGATTGTTCTCCAGCAACGTCAACTTCACCGTCTTCAACGTCGCCCTCGTCGACATAGCGCGCAACCTGCACACGACCGAGAGCACGCTTACGTGGGCAATCACCGCGCCGCTGCTCGTAGTCGGGGTCGCCGCGCCGATCCTCGGGAAACTCGGCGACCTCTACGGCCACAGGCGCCTCTACCTCGCGGGGTTGGTGCTGTCGCTGGTGTGCGCCGCTCTGACAGCCGGCGCGTGGAACGCGGGTTCGTTGATCGTGGCGCGGCTCTTTTCGGGGTTGGGGGCGGCGTGTCTGACCGCTTCGTCGTGGTCCCTTCTGTTCCGGGTCTTCGGCCCGGCCGAGCGAACCAAGGTTCTCGGGTGGTGGTCGCTTATCGGTGCCGGCGGCCCGGTGATCGGCGTGGCCATAGGCGGACCCGTGGTCCAGTACTTCGGATGGAGGTGGATCTTCGTCGCGCAGGTGCCGCTGATCCTCGTCGCCCTGGCCGCTAACCGCCGGGGCCTCCCTGAGACCGAGCCAGCACCGGGGGAGACCCTCGACGTCGCCGGAGCGATCTTGCTCGCCGTGGCGGTCGGTGCGCTCCTAATGGCGTTGAACCAGGGGAGCGGCGGGTGGTCCAGGCCGCAAGTCTTCGCTGCCGCGGCGTTGTCGCTCGTCGGTTTCGCGACGTTCGGCCTTGTCGAGCGCCGCGCGAGGACGCCGATATTTCCGCTCGAGTGGCTTTCACGGCGGAACTTCACGTTGCCGTGCCTGGCGGGTATGGCGATGAACTTCGCGTACATGGGCGGCTTTTTCCTCACCCCGCTCTTCCTCGAGCGCGGACTGCACTACAGCGTCGGATCAGCGGGACTGCTTCAGATCGCCCGTCCTCTTCTTTTTGCGATCAGCGCACCGGCCGCCGGCTACCTCGCTTCGCGCACCGGGGAGCGGCCGGCGGCGATCAGCGGGGCGGCTTTAATGATCTTCTCCATGATCGTTTTCGCCACGCTTCAACCGGGGGCGAGCGTTGTGGTCATCGTCGCGGCCCTCGGCCTGTCGGGCCTGTCGAACGGCGTGGCGATGCCGCCCATCTCCGCGCTGGTTGCGAACTCGGCGGAGGTGCGCCACATGGGATCGGCCAGTGCGGCGCTGCAGGTTGCCAACCAGGTTGGCGTCGTCGCCGGGATCCAGTTGATGCAAACGGTGCAGGCCTCCCGGGAGCACGTAGCCGGGGTCGTCGGCTCGTTCCAGGAGGCCTACGTAGCGGGGGCTCTGGTCGCGGTGGTGGCCGTGGTGGCCACCCTGTTCATTCGTGGTGCTGCTCAGGCTGAGAACACGCTGGCGGGCCGGGCGGCCGCAGGGATGGCCGCCGCAGAAGCCGCGGCAGAACCGGGCTGAGACTCACGCCGGCGCCGTCGCAAAACCGCGATCCGCCGGCGGGCACGCGGTGCCGACAGGGCCTCCAGGTTCCTCCGGTGCTCTCGGCCCAGCTGCTCCAACATCCAGGGGTGCATTGGGATCCTCGATTCGGTCGTCTTCGGACAGCCGCAACCGTACCGCTGCGGTTCATTGAAAGAAAACTATTTTATGATATAGTTATCTGACTATGCCCACTCTCGACGCAACCGAAACCGCCCTTCCCGTCTCAGCGCTACCGGTCACGGTCCGCACCTCGCTGGTCACAGATCTGGTGTGGGCGATGTGGGTGCACCCGTCCGAGCCCGAGCCGGACTATCCAGCAAGGTTCGGACGCTTCGCGCCGGATTCGGAGCTGCCGACCAGGCTGGCAGCCTTCTGGGATGACGGCGAACGATTTTTCACCGAGGTGCTCGTCGTCGCAGACCGGGCCGGCGCGCTGTTCGAGGAGGATCCCGAGAGCCTGTTCGAGCGCCTCCAGGCTGCGGCTGCGGGTCCCTCGCGGCCGGAGCCTTTGTCATCTGAGGTGCCCGACGACCAGAAGAGGTTCCGCGCCAGGCTGAAGCGTCTGCACGACAGCGCGAGGTTGCGGAGGTCCTGGATCTCACTGATCCGTGCGGTGTGGGACGAGGTCGGGCCCGATTGGGAATCGCGCGGCCGGATAGCCGCGGAGTCGGTCGCCAGGGAGCTGCGCCACAAGTTCGGCCAAGAGATCGGAATCACCGACGTGCAATCGCTCATCCAATGCGACCTCGTCGACACGTTCCAGGCGTTCCTTCGCGATGCTGCGTCCGACGGTGCGAGAGTCCTGCTCGTGCCCGGCTGGTACAACCGGAAGTGCCTTTACCTCCGGCTTCCCGGTAGTGTCCTGGTGACGCCCGCGAGGCAGGTGCTGAGCCCGGGGCCATCCGAGGAGACCCGGCTAAGGGCGCGTCGGTTCAAGGGCCTGGGGGACCCGACCCGGCTGGCGATTCTCGAGGCGCTGGGGCGCCGTCCGCGCGCGATCGGCGAGCTGGCAAACCTGTTCGGTGTTGCGCAGCCGACCGTGTCCAACCACGTGCGGGTGCTGCGAGAGGCAGGCCTAGTTGTCGAGGGCAAGGGAGCGGGGCGGCGTCTCGAGGCCAACGTGGTCGCCCTCGACGACCTCTTCAGGGAGTCGCTGGGCGTGGTTGCCGGCGAGCCGAGCAGTGTTAGGGCCGGTATTACATAGACTGGACTGAAACGGCTAGATCCTGTAATATCGGACCTGATGGTCGCAACCGTCGTTCCGCCGGCCCTCGTACTGCCCGATGTGCTGCCGACCGACCGGCTTTCGTCTGCCGGCCGGCCAGCTCCCTCGCTTCGCGAACAGCTGCGTCGCATCCCCGATCGGCGCAACATCTTGACCGTGTTCGGCGCGTGGCTTCAGTCGTTCGGGGTGGTCGCGGCGGCTGCCTGGCTGGATCGCTGGTGGGCGTACGCGGTCGCCTTCTTCCTGCTCGGGCGCGGGTTCGCTGTTCTCAACATCCTCGGCCACGAGGCTGCGCACCGGCTCCTGTTCAGCCGCCGCACACCGAACGATGTCGTCGGGCGGTGGATGCTCTCCTACCCGGCGTTCACCCCGTTCGACCTGTACCGCCGGTCGCACATGGCGCATCACCGCGACGAGCTCGGTCCGGAGGAGCCAGACATTGCGCTGTACTCCGGCTATCCCATCACTCGGGCATCGATGCGCCGCAAGCTCACCCGCGATGCGGTCGGTATCTCCGGTTGGAAGAACCTCAAGCCGCTGCTCATGGCCCTGTCGAGTCGGAGTTCTCGACCGATCGCGTCGCGCATTGTCGGGGTGCAGATCGTGCTGTGGGCGGCGTTCTGGCTGGCTAGCGGCCGGTGGTGGCTCTACCCGCTGCTTTGGCTGGCGCCGTGGATGTCGGTGTGGCGGGTGATCAACCGGCTCCGCGTAATCGCGGAGCACGCCGGGATGGAGCGGTCCGAGGACAGGCGCAAGACCACCCACGTGGTGAGGCAGCGACCACTGGCCCGGTTCTGGATGGTGCCCTACAACACCGGCTGGCATCTCGCCCACCACGTCGACATGGGGATCCCTTGGCGGAACCTGCCGGCGCTGCACGCCGAGCTTGTCGCTGCCGGCTGGATCACTCCCGAGCTCGAATACCCGAGCTACCTCGCCCTGTGGAGGGCGCTCGCTTCCCGCCGGTAGGGATATGTGGGCCTTCCGCGGCCGAGGTGGCCGTAAGGGGGCCCTAAGGGGGGGCCGTAAGCGGGGCCACAAGTGGGGCCGCAAGTGGGGCCATACGGAGAGCAGTTAGGGGAGTCGGATCCACGCGGCCGCTACCGTCGTTGGGGTGACCGTGGTGGTGGGGGTGGTGGCTGGCGTGGCCGTTGTCCTGCTGGTCGCTTCGCTGGTCGCCTGGCGCTCGAGTTCGAACCGTCTTGCCGGCGCCGAGTCGAGGTTTGTTGAGTCGCAAAGCGCCCTCGAGGACGCCAAGCGCAGCGAGGAGGCGACCCGGCAGGAGCTAGGAGAGGAACGCCGGCGCGGGAGCGAGTCCGAACTGCGGGCCCACGACGCCGAGGAACGTGCCGGCCGGGCGGAGACCCGGGCGGTCAGCGCGGAAGCGGCGATGGAGGCGCTCATCGCCTCCCGTTCGCCGACGGTGCTGGCCGAGGTCGAGCGGGTCAGGTTGGAACGGGAGTGGAGGGAGGTGTCCGGCCTCGACGCTCCGCTACCCGTGCGGTGGGACGGCTCGCTGGAAGCAGCGTTAGCGATAGAGCTCGAAATCATCCGCGAGGTCACGGGCACCCCGAGCCGGCTCGAGAACGCTGGTTCCGGGCGCTCGAACGCCGGCGTCGACGATCCGAAGGTGTGGATCATGGGGTCGCTCGGCTGCGAGCTGCTCCGGATCGTGTCCCGCCACGCCGACGAGATGGTCGTCCGCCTCGATCCGGGGCCCGGCATGGCGCCGGCGCTGGCGGTCGAGTCGCTGGGCGCCAGGTCGCTGCCGGACCTCACGTCGGTGGAGATAGCGGCCAAGGCGCTCGGAATTACGGTCACCGTTGAGCAGTTGGGCGACGGTTTCGTCGCCCGGATGTCCGCCGAGACGGACGCTTCCGCCTAGTCGGCCCACGTGCGTTCATCCGTGCCGGTCGCTTCCGCCTACTCGGCCCACGTGCGTTCATCCGTGCCGGTCGCGTTCGCGGCGGAGCAGCTCCCCAAGCTGTGCTTCATAGCCGGCGTACGCCTCCCGCAGGGCGTTTCCAGGCCACCCGGAGGGCAGGAGCTCCGGGGGCAGCACCGGATCGTCCCGGAAGTGCCTGACCATCGCCGTGGCCACCATGAACCGCTGCGCCATGTCGTCCACCGACTCGAGTGCGGCGATGAGCTGCTCGGCTCGCCCAGCCCAAGCCTCGAGATCCCACAGCGTCGCGGCTAACTCGCGCGCCGGCGGGTCCTCGAACCCGGCTGCCGCATCGAATCGGAGCGCCCGGCCGGACAGGTCGGCGGGCCAGGCCCTGACCAGGTTGTCGGGACGGACCCAAACCCCCTGGCGCAGCTCGGCGAGCCGGAGGGTGGCGAGCTCCGACCCCAGCGCGAGCCGGTCGCCGGCGGAGCGTACCTCGGGCGAGGCGATGGCAACCTCCCACCCGCCGGTCCAGGGCCGGGTCACCGGGTGGTGTCCCTCGTCTTGCTGTCTCTGGCGGTCGAGGAGCCTGGCGGTCAGCCGATAGTCCCGGTCCTCGGCGAGAACGTCGCCGTCAGCGGTCAGACGCGAGAGGGCGACCCGGGTCGTCCCCTCGGAGATGCCGAACAGCTCAGCCGTCCTGACCAGGATCTTCACCGGAAGCCGCGGCGGGTGGGTCCCGAGCAGGACCGACAGGATGACCGACCGGGCGGTCAGCGGCTGAAGGCCCAGGACGCCGGCCAGGTCGTCGTTATCCATCGGAAGAGTGCTACCGGTCAATGTCCCCCAGTCAATGTCCCGAGGTTCTTCTTTCCAGTCGATCCCCCGGTCGGGGATTCAGTCAAGCCGGGCCAGGATTGCGGGGTCACGGTTGCCTTGTTCCCAAGAGAGGGCACACGCGGTGGAGCAGAACCGGTGGACGCTCCCATCCGCCCCGGAGCGGGTTTCCAGCCCTGCCACGGACGGAAGGACCAGGCCGCAGCAGGGATCGGTCACCATCGTCTCGGAGATACCGATTTCCAGGAGGCTGGCTTCGAGCGGGCGGTCGAACCCCTGTGCCTGGTAGGAGCACACCGGGCCGACCGAGATCCACCTCGGCGCCCGGCAGGCGACCTCCCTGGTCGCAAGGACCTGTCCGGGGGCGGCCGCGTCGCACATCCGGGCCGCCACGTTCGTCGGCCGACCTATGTAGTCATCGCCTTCGAACATGATGACAGGCCCCTGCGCCAACCCTGCTCGGATCTGAAGCGGGACCTCGGCGGGGACCATGGCGGCGAGCTCTACCACCATCGACACGACCGATGTCGTGTCACCGGAGCTCAGCATGGCGCCGTCTCCCAGCCACTTGGTGACCCGCACGCCCCGGCGTGCGGCTACCTCCCGCACCCGGGTCCGGAAGCTTGCCAGCACGAGCACAGTCCGCTCGTCGCCGTAGCGCTCCGTGAACGCGGTGAAGCCGCACAGGTCGAGAAAGGCGAAGCAGCGATCGACGCGCAATGGCTTCCTTTGTGGGTCGGCCGGATGTGGGTCGGCCGGATCGGTAGTAGTGGCGGCGGAGGTTTCGGTCGGCTGTGGGGTGGGCGCGAACCTCCGGCCCGCCCCGACACAGGCTACAGGGTTGCCGCGACGCCGCCTGTCCCGTCCAGGAGGTTCCACCGCTTCTGGGTAGACTTAAGCAACTATAGTTCCCTAACTCTACCCAGCATGATATTTCATGGCTTCGAGCGAGCGAACATTCGAGCGAGCGAGCGAGTGAGTGAGCGTGCGAGGACGAGGCGACCGTAGGGACCTAGCCGACCGGGTTGAACCCGGCCCGCCGGCTACTCGATTCTGAGGGGCCGGCGCTCGACGCGCTAGCCCTCGGCTTCGACCCGGCTAGCCCTCGACCCGGCTGGCGTTGACGAACCAGGAGCTCATCGGGATGATGTGCACCTGTGCGCCGGTGTACGGCGCTTCGACGATCTCGCCGTTGCCGATGTACATCGCCACGTGCTCACCCGGGTCGGAAGGAAACACCAGGTCACCTGGCTGCAGGTCGGACATCGGGATGTGGGTCGTGTCGGCGTACTGGCCCCCGCTGAAGTGGGGCAGGGAGACCCCGACCTGGGCGTAGGACCACATGATCAGGCCGGAGCAGTCGAAGGTGTTCGGGCCGGCGGCGCCCCACTGGTACCAGTCTCCGACCCGGCTTTCGGCCGCGGCGACAGCACCCGATGCGCCATGCCCCACCGGCGGCGGGTTGCCGCCGAGTACCACGCTGACCGTCCGGGCCCGTGCCGCCGCCTGTTGGGCAGCTAGGCGAGCCTGCGCCTGCTGAGCGGCCAGGGCCCGTGCGGCGGCTTCCTGCTGGGCGATGATGGTGGCGACCTGGCCGTTCACCTGGCTCTCGGTTGCCTGCAGCTGGGCGGCCAGCGATGCGGCTGCCTGCCGGTCCTGGTTGACCTGGACCAGCTGGGCCTGCGCGGCCGCCTGCTCCTGCTGGAGCTGAGCCTTCGCAGCCTGCTCTTGCAGGGCGGCTAGGCGGAACTGGTCGATCGCGTCGTGCTGGTTGGCGGCGAGGCTGTTGACGTACTCAGCCCGCAGCAGGCTCTCGTTCGCCGTCGACATAGCGCTTCGGCCGGAAGCGAGGGGGCTGTTGCCTCCATGTACGTAGGCGAGCACAGCGTCCTGCTTGAGCGCGTCCCTCGCTTTGTTGGCGCTGGCCTCCGCAGCTGCTACCTGCTGGGCGGCGTGGGCCACCTGCTGCTGTATGGCATCGGCACGAAGCTGCGCGGCGTCGTACTGCTCCGCGAGAGCGTCCTGCTGAAGTCCAAGCGCGTTGATTCGGGACGCAAGCGCAGCGGCCTTGGCCTTGAGGTCCGTCACCTGATCCGCCGACGCATGAGAAGCCACGAGACCCGAGGTCGAAGCCGCAACCATTGAGGTCGCAACCAAGACCCGACGCGCGTGCCGACGGAAATTCCACGTGCACGTAGTCACAACGGGATCTCACCTTAGGTGATCCCATGTTCACGGATCAAGCCAATCGGGGTGCGCAGCCCCCGATTCCGTTACCTCTCGTTCAGCTAAGACGTTCGACTTGTTCAGCTAAGGCGTTCGACGATCATCGCCATACCCTGCCCTCCGCCGACGCACATCGACTCGAGACCGATGGATTTGTCCGCGGTTTGAAGCCCGTTGATCAGCGTCGACATGATCCTCGCGCCGGTCATCCCGAACGGATGCCCCAACGCGATCGCGCCTCCGTGAACGTTCAACTTGTCCCAATCGATATTGAGCTGTCGCGCCGATGGCACGACCTGCGCGGCGAACGCTTCGTTGATCTCAACGAGATCCACGTCGTCGACGGTCATCCCCGCGCGTTTCAGGGTTTGCCGGCATGCGTCGACGGGACCGAGGCCCATGATCTCAGGATCGAGCGCAGTGACACCTGAAGCAACGACGCGCGCGAGAGGTGTGATACCAAGCGCTCGGGCTTTCGCGTCGCTCATGACGACAACAGCTGCTGCTCCGTCATTCAAAGGGCAGCTGTTTCCTGCAGTCACTTCGCCGTCGGGACGGAAAGCCGGTTTCAGTTCCGCGAGTTTCTCAACAGTCGTGCCGGCGCGAGGCCCGTCGTCCTTGGTTACTTCGGTTCCGTCGGCCAACGTAAGCGCACTGATCTCCCGCTCGAAGAAGCCGTTCTCTTGCGAAGCAACTGCTCGGTTCTGCGACAGCGTCGCGAACTCGTCCATTTCGCGTCTGGTAACGCCTTCCTGTTCGCGAACGTTCTCCGCTGTCTGTCCCATCGCGATGTAGATATCAGGTAAGCCGTCACCCGGCTTCCAAGTTCCTCCGCCACCTAGCGAGCGACTCGCGCTTCTCTCCTCAGCGTCGCGGAACAACGGATTGTGCGTATCGGGATGGCCATCCGACATGCCCTGACCAAATCGACTAACCGCCTCGACTCCCGCGGAGATGAAAACATCACCCTCTCCCGCCCGGATCGCGTGCGCTGCCATGCGGATCGTTTGGAGCGAAGACGAGCAGTACCTGTTGACGGTTGTTCCCGGCACGGTTTGCAGCCCGGCCAGAAGCGCGACGACGCGCGCCATGTTGTAACCGGCCTCGCCGGCGGGTTGCGCGTTTCCTAGTAGAAGATCCTCGACGTCAACGGGGTTCAACTGCGGCACCTTGTCGAGGACCGCTTTCACGATCTGCGCAGCCATGTCGTCGGGTCGGAGGCTGACCAGGGATCCCTTGAACGCGCGCCCAATCGGGCTGCGGGCGGTTGCGACGATCACGGCTTCGGGCATCGGTGACTCCTTGGGGAACCAGGTTGTTGACCCACTTGTTGTACCCGATCCTGGGTGGCCTCGGTACGCTTGAACCCCATGAGCGACGTCACCGTTTCACCGGTGCGCCAGGATCCGGCGCTGGACGGCGATCACGAACGGATGGCCCACATCGTCCTCGAGGGGTTCAAGCCGGACGAGGGCGATTTCGTCTCGGCGGGACCTTCGGTCGTCGAAGGCCTGGTCAACGGCACCGCGGTGAAGGCCCTGTGCGGGAAGATCTGGGTTCCCTCTCGAGACCCGAAGCGCTACCCCCTGTGCCCGACCTGCAAGGAGATCGCCGAGGCGATGGGCTGGAAGGTCCCGGCGAGCTAGGCGAGCCATACCCACCGAGACGAGGCCGGCAAGCGCCACGAGCCCGACGAGCGCCACGAGCCCCACGAGCGCCACTAGCCCCACCAGCCCGCGAGCCAGAACGCCATGAGGGCCGTCGCGAGATCGACGGGGTGTAGCCGCTTCTAGCCCGGCTCTGGAGGAAACGGCGCCCGCTCGCCGATAAGCCTTTGCATCGCCATGACCCGGGCGGGCCGGCGAATTCCCAGCGCCGCCACGAGGCGGCCTGCTCTTCCGTAGGCGACCAGAAAGCGCTCCTCTTCGAAGCTGCCTTCGATGAGGGCAACCTCGTCCCCCGGAACCGTCTCGCCGACGAACTGGATCTTGAGCCCGAACTGGTCTGACCAGAAGTAGGGAACCGGGGCGAACGCCGGCGCCGCCCCGCCCTCGAGCAGGGTCCTGGCCGCCGCCTCGCCTTGTTCGACCGCGTTGGTCCAATGCTCGACGCGGGCCAGGCGCGACCAGCCCGGATGCGGCCATCGGGCAACGTCTCCGGCCGCCACCACCCCCGGCAGGGGACGCCCGCCCGAGAGGACACGGAGGCGTTCGTCGCAGAGGACGCCGTCGTTCAGGTCCACGTTCGAGTCCTCGAGCCATGACGTCTCGGGCGCTACCCCGATCCCGACCACGACGGCGTCCGCCGGCACAATCTCGCCGCCGGAAAGGCGCAAACCCTCGATCCTCCCGTTCCCGACCCGGCCCTCGACGATCACGTCGGTTCGCAGGTCGATGCCTCGCCGCCGGTGCAGGTCGGCGAGCTGGGATCCCATCGTTTCGCCGATCGCCCGGTCGAGCGGGATGGGCAACGCCTCGAGGACGGTCACGTCGAGACCTCGTTGCGAGGCGCTGGCCGCAACCTCGAGCCCGATGAAGCCTGCGCCGATCACCGCGAGGCTCGACGCCTCGGACAACTCGTCCCGGAGCCGGATCGCATCGTCGATGGTCCTCAGGTAGTGCACACCCGGGCCGGGCTCGAAACCACGGAGCATTCGCGGGCGAGCGCCAGTAGCGATGACGAGCTGGTCATAAGGAAGTTCCTCGCCCCCAGCGAGCAGGATGACCCTTTTGTCCGTGTCGAGGTTGGTTGCCTCGGTTCCGAGCACCCACTCCGCCTCGAGCTCGCCGGCCTCGTGCAGAGCTGTGGCTTCCGGCTCGACCTTTCCCGTTAGTACCTGCTTGGAGAGCGGAGGGCGGTCGTACGGGCGGTGACGCTCCGCGCCGACGATCGTCAAGGGGCCGTCGTGTCCCCCTCTGCGCAGCCCCTCGGCGGCACGGAGGCCGGCGAGCGAGGCGCCCACGACGACGGCCCTTGGCATGGCGGAAAACCATACCGGGCGGTTTGCACCAGGGGGCTTTCCTGTTTTCGCGGATTGCCGCGCGTATTACTCAAGCGTCCTCCCCGGGGGGCCGACCAAGTTCCGGTCAGTTCAACGGAGTAGGGCGAGGAAATGGCGAAGCATCGGCATCGGTCTCTGAACGCGCGCGGCCTTGCGGCGACTGCGGTGGCAACGAGCGCACTGCTCGTTTCGGGAACGTCGATTCTCACCGCCGCGGCCGTGTCGTCGAGCGCGACCTCCGCGGCGCACCTCGCGAACCAGTCCCATCTGGCTGGGGCGGCGAATCGTGCTGGACGCCGCGCGCTGGCCAAGGGCGCGTCCGGCTCGAAGCCGACCGCTCAGGTGGCCAACGACGATGCTGCGCCGGTCGGCCCGGGTGCCCATGTCGGGAATTCCGCGTCAACCGCCGGCGGCTCGGTCGTCGCTGCCGCACCCACCCAGGACGGCAAGGGTTTCTGGATGGCCTGGAGCAACGGTGCGGTTACGACGGCAGGCGACGCCACCTGGCTCGGAGACCTGGCCGGTGCTGCACTGAATGCCCCGATCATCGGCATCGCGCCAACCCCGAGCGGTCTCGGCTACTGGTTGCTCGGCCGGGACGGTGGAGTGTTCACATTTGGTGACGCCGCCTTCTACGGCTCGACCGGTTCCATCCGGTTGAACGCGCCGGCACTCCAAATGATTTCGACGAGCGACGGCCACGGCTACGACTTCGTTGCCGGCGATGGCGGAATCTTCACCTTCGGCGACGCGCCGTTCTACGGATCCACCGGTTGGATGCGGCTCAACCAGCCGGTCGTCGGTATGGCGAGCACCCCGGCAGGAAACGGTTACTGGCTGGTCGCGAAGGACGGTGGCGTCTTCAACTTCGGCGCAGCAGGTTTCCACGGCTCCACCGGTGCCATCCGTCTCAACGCTCCCATGGTCAGCATGGCCAGGACGCACGACGGTGGCGGATACTGGCTGCTCGCCCAGGACGGTGGGGTCTTCCCGTTCGGCGACGCGCCGTTCCTCGGCTCGGCGGTAGGCAAGACGGGCGGAAGCCCGGCGATCGCGATCGTCGGCACAGGAGACGGAGGCGGTTACTGGGTCGTCGCGGCCAACGGTCTGATCCTCCCGTTCGGCGACGCTTCGTTCTCGTCCGGACCGGTCGCCGCGGCCATCCCCGCCGACAACAACTTCGCGTTCGAAGTAACCAACTCCGCCGGACAAGCGGCCCGGTGGAACCCGTGCGAATCGGTGCACTACGCAGTCGTCTACCCCGGCGCTCCGGCGGGATGGCAGAGCGACGTCAGCAACGACATCGCCCAGGTGAGCCAGGCGACCGGCCTGTCGTTCGTGAACGACGGCACCTACTCGAGCGCGTCGTCGGTCCCCGCCAGCTCGAAGGTCGTCATCAGCTGGGTGCCCGCACTGAGCGGCGGCGACACCATCGGGCTCACCACCTACAGCTATTACAACTCGGCTCCCTACGCCCCCGAGATAGTCGCTGCGCAGGTGCAGGTGCTCAGCACTTTGCGCGGCGGTGGCGGCCTCTCGGGAGAGCAGCCTGTTCTTCTTCATGAGCTCGGCCACGCCGTCGGTCTCGCTCACGTCAACGCCGGCGAGGTGATGAACCCGGTCGACCAGGGTTACGGGACCTACCAGCCCGGAGATCTCAACGGTTTGCAGAGGCTCGGGTCCTCCGGGGGTTGCGCAGGCTTCTACGGCTGAGAGGCTCTCGACGTGCAACGATTCCCCGGTGCACGCGCATTGTGAGGAGTGGTTCGCTTCCAGGATTCCCGCCCATTGGGGAGCCAAGGGACTCGACGTGGCTTTCGATCAGGACGAGATCCTGGTGATCGTCGATTTGGGTCCGGAGCACGCCGACCTCAAGTCCCTGCGCCTCTTCCGGGAGGCGACCCGGGACGAGCGCATGACGATCGCTGTGGACGCCGAGAAGCATTTCGAAACCAAGGTCTCCTGGGGTGCGAGGGCCGGCGACCTGGTGGTCACGTTTACCACCTACTCGGTACCGGTGATGACCAGGCTGCGCATGCAAGAGCGACAGGTGCTCGACACGCTCATAAACGCGGGTGTCGCCCGCAGCCGCAGCGACGCGCTCGCCTGGTGCGTGCGCCTGGTGGGCGAGAACGAAAAGGAGTGGATCGACGCGCTTCGCTCGGCCTTCGAAGCGGTCGCGACGGAACGCGAGCGAGGGCCCGCGAGCCGGCGGGGCGAGTGAACCCGAATAAGTGAATAACTGAGGGGGGCTAGCCGTTCGCCGGCGTCAGTTGGTCGAGCGCCTGCGTCAGGGTGTTCCACGACAAGGTGGCGCACTTGATCCGCACCGGGAACTTCACCACGCCCTGCAACGCCTCGAGATCCCCGAGCGACACCTCGGGTTCTGCGCTGCCTGTCCCATCCTGTCCAGGTCCAGTTTGCGCAGCGGTCTCTCCTTCGTCTGCGCCTTCGCCGTCGAGTCGCAGCTCGTGGATCGACATCATCGCCTTGAACTTCCGGATGATCGCGCGGGCCTCGGCGAGGTTCTTTCCCTTGACCGCTGTCGACATCATCGACGCCGACGATTGGCTGATGGAACATCCCTGGCCGGTGAGCCTGATGTCAGCGAGCTGGTCGCCGTCGATCTCGAGGTAAAGGGTTATCTCGTCACCGCACAGCGGATTGAAGCCGGTCTCGACGTGCGCCGGCGGCGCGGGGAGCTCGCCACGGTTCCGGGGGTTCCGGTAGTGGTCGAGGATGATCTCTCTGTAAAGGTCTTCAAGACCGGACATGGTTGGTGTGCTCCTGGCTCTTCATCGGGACGTAGCGCGACGTCACACTTCTACCGCACGGATCAACCGAACAGGCGGTCGGCGGTGCTCAATGCTTCGACCAGTTCGTCCACGTCCGCCTCGTCGTTGTACACGGAAAACGACGCCCGCGCAGTCGCACCCACGCCCAGTTTCCTCATGAGCGGCTTGGCGCAGTGATGTCCCGCCCGTACACACACGCCGGCTTCGTCGAGGACCTGGGACAGGTCGTGAGGATGGACGTCGTTGTAATTGAACGAGATGACCCCGCCGCGCCGGTCGGCGTCGGGAGGGCCGTAGATATCAAGCCCCGGATGGCGTTCCTTCAACGCCGACAGAGCGTACGAAGTCAGCGAACGCTCGTGATCTCGCACGGACTCCATGCCGAGCGCGTTCAGGTAATCGATCGCAACCGCGAGACCGACCGCTTCCGCGATCGGCGGGGTTCCGGCCTCGAACTTCCACGGGACGTCGTTGGATGTGAAACCGTCGAGGCGAACGTCGCGGATCATCTCTCCCCCGCCGAGGAACGGCGGCATCGACTCGAGGTGCTCAGCCCGCGCCCAGATGGCGCCTATCCCGGTCGGGCCGAGCATCTTGTGCCCGGTGAGACCGAAGAAGTCGACGTCCATCGCCTTCACGTCAGTGACCAGGTGAGGCGCCTGCTGCGCGCCGTCGACGAGGATCAGCGCGCCGGCTGCGTGCGCGGCGTCGGCGAGATCACGGATCGGGTTGATCGTTCCGAGCACGTTCGACATCGCGCTCACCCCGAGCAGCCTTGCGCCCGCGAGGGTCCCCTCCAGGTCGCTCAGATCAAGTACGCCCTCGTCGGTGAGCGGGAGGTAGCGAAGCTCGATGCCGAGCTGCTCTTTGAGGATCAGCCATGGCACCAGGTTGGCGTGGTGCTCCATCTCGGTGAGGACGACCACGTCTCCCTGCTTCAGGTTCGCCCGGCCCCAGGACTGCGCTACGAGGTTGATTCCCTCGGTGATGTTCTTGGTGAAAACCACCTCGTTTGCGGAGCGAGCACCGATGAACCTGGCGACGGATGAGCGGGCCGATTCGAACAGCCGGGTGGCCTCTTCGGCGATCGTGTAAACGCCGCGATGGACGTTGGCGTGGGTCGTCTCGTAGTAGCGCGACATCGCCTCGATCACCGAAGTCGGCTTCTGCGACGACGACGCGGAGTCGAGATAGACGAGGCGTCTTCCGTGGATCTGGCGGTCGAGGATCGGGAAGTCCTTCTTGATCCGCTCAACGTCTAGCGCCATGCTTCGTATCCCTCCTCCTCGAGACGGACCGCCAGGTCGGCACCTCCGCTCTCGACGATGCGCCCGTTGATCAAAAGGTGAACCACGTCCGGGCGCAGCTGGTCGAGGATCCGCTGGTAGTGCGTGACAAGCAGAACCCCTAGCTCTGGCCGGGCTTCACGCACCGAGGTCACGCCCCTTGCCACGACCCCCAACGCGTCGATGTCCAGACCGGAGTCGGTCTCGTCGAGCACCGCCAGGTCGGGCTCGAGGATCGCCATCTGAAGGATTTCGTTTCGCTTCTTCTCCCCGCCGGAGAAGCCCTCGTTGAGGTAGCGGTCTCCAAAGGACGGGTCCATGCCGAGCCGCTTCATCCACTCCATGATCGAAACTCGGAGCTCGAGCACGGACAGGTCGGCGCCCCGGCGGGCCGACAGCGCCTGGCGCAGGAACTGCGCGACAGGGACTCCGGGGATCTCCTCGGGGTACTGGAACGCGAGGAACATGCCGGCCTTGCCGCGAACGTCGCTCGGCCAGTCGGTGACGTCTTCCCCTTTGAAGAGCACCTTTCCCCTGGTCACCTGGTACGTGGGGTTCCCGAGCAGTGAGTTGGCCAGGGTGGATTTGCCCGAACCATTCGGGCCCATCAACGCGTGGATCTCGCCGCGGTCGATCACCAGGTCGACGCCGCGCAGTATCTCGTTACCGTCGACGGACACGTGAAGGTCCTGCACCTCGAAAAGCGGGGGGGCCACACCCCAAGTCTATTACCACTACGGCGATAGGGAAAAATATGCCGACCGTTGCCGGCTTCGCCATTGTGGAAGGCGCGCGGCACGCAACTCAGGGGCAACTAGCGTGCCGTTGCGATGGCCGATCCCTGGACATCGCAGGTAAGCGTGTCGCTCGGCGGACCCGGTGACCGTGTGACCCTCGTTGAGGGTTCGGCCTTCGTGATCTGCTCCCCCGGCGGCGAGATGCACCCGGATGTGGCTCACGGGTTCTTCTTCCGCGACACCCGGTTTTTGTCCCGCTGGTCCCTCCGGATCAACGGCGAGGTACCGGAATCGCTGGCGAGGTCGACGCCCGACCCCTACTCGGCGACGTTCGTCGCCCGCACCCATCCCAAGCCGGGCAGAGCGGACTCCAACCTGATGATCGAGCGCCGGCGCTACGTGGGGCGCGGGATGCGGGAGGACCTGATCATCCGGAACTTCGGCGAGGAGCCTGCGTACTGCGCGGTCGAGCTCACCTACGGGGCGGACTTCGTCGACCTCTTCGCCGTCAAGGAAGGACGAGCAACGGGTCAGGGAGACCTGGCGCCCGACCACGTAGACGGCGAGATCGCCTTCCAGCACAAGAACGGGTCACGTCGCCGTTCGCTGCGGATCTCCTTCTCCGAGCCTGCCGCCCTCGACGGCACCGCCGCCAGGTGGGAGATCATCATCCCCTCCCGCGGGTCCTGGAATCTCTGCCAGCAGTTCTCCTGCGGGATCGACCTGGACGAGATCGAGCCCCGCTGGCTCTGTGGTCAGCCGATCGGCCGGGCGAAGCCCGCGGAACGCATGGCGGCGTGGCGCAGGAGCGTCCCGGTCGTCGACACGGAACACGACGGGTTGCGCACCGTATTGAACCGGGGGGCCGAGGACCTCGGAGCCCTCCGAATCTTCGACCCAGAGTTCCCGGAGAGAACGGTGGTGGCCGCTGGCGCCCCCTGGTTCATGACCCTTTTCGGCCGGGACTCGCTGATCACCGCCTGGATGGCGCTTCTCGTGGATCCCGAGCTGGCCCTCGGCACCCTTCAAACCCTCGCCCGCTTTCAGGGCACCGACGTTCGCCCCGGTAACGAGGAGGAACCTGGGCGGATCCTTCATGAGATGCGATTCGGCGAGGCGTCGTCGCTCTCCCTCGGCGGTGGAACGATCTACTACGGAACCGCCGACGCGACGCCCCTTTTCGTCATGCTCCTCGGGGAGCTGCGTCGGTGGGGGCTCGCCCGCGAGGCGGTGGACGAGTTGTTGCCTCACGCCGACCGAGCGATCGAATGGATGCAGAAGTTCGGTGACCGCGACGGTGACGGTTACATCGAGTACCAGCGAACATCCGACCGCGGGCTCAGGAACCAGGGCTGGAAGGACTCCCACGACGCGATCCAGTTCGCCGACGGGCGGCTCGCCGACCCGCCGATCGCATTGGCGGAGGTTCAGGGCTACACCTACGGCGCGTATCTCGCCCGGGCTTTCTTCGCGGCCGAGCAGGGCGACAGCGCGCTGGCAACCGAGTTGAGGTCCCGGGCCGCCGAGCTCAAGGCGGCGTTCAACCGGGACTTCTGGATCGAGGACAAGGGCTGGCTGGCCATGGGTCTTGACCGCGACAAGAAGCAGATCGACGCGCTCGCGTCGAACATTGGTCACTGCCTTTGGACCGGTATTCTCGATGCCGAAAAAGCCGACATCGTTGCGCGCAAGCTGGTCGGACCCGACCTCTTCAGCGGGTGGGGGGTGCGCACGTTAGGGGCCTCGATGTGCGGCTACAACCCGATCAGCTACCACTGTGGATCCGTCTGGCCCCACGACAACGCCATCATCGCCGCTGGCCTGATGCGATACGGCCACGTGAAGGAGGCGCACCGGGTGATCATGTCGATGATCGACGCCGCGGTCGCCCAGGGAGGCCGTCTGCCGGAGCTGTTCAGCGGGCTCGATCGCATGGAATTGCCGTTGGTTGTCTCGTACCCGACGTCCTCGTCGCCTCAGGCGTGGGCTGCCGCATCACCCCTGCTGATGCTGCGCACATTGTTGAGGCTCGACCCATGGGTTCCGCGCGGAAAGGTGTGGCTGCACCCGGCCGTGCCCGAGCAGATCGGTCGCCTCCGCGTCGGTCGGATCCCGCTCGCCGGCGCGCGGGTCACCGTCGAAGTCGAGGGCGACCAGGTTTCGGTCGACGGGCTGCCGGACGACCTCGAGCTGGTCGACGCGCCCCGCCACCCGCTGACCGGGTCGTAGCCTGGGCGAGGCCACGCCGGCCGTTCACTCCATATGAAACGTGAACATTCGTTCCGCGTGGATGCGGGCACCCACGCCGTCGAGCTCGTCGATCCACTCCTCGAACTCGGGACCCTGCAACGGCAAGTAGTGGTCCAGCATCGCCTGCCGCATCTCCGCACCCTGCTTGCTGCCGCGCTTGCCGCCGAACTCGAATAGTTCCGCCCGCCCGTGCACCGTCACCGCGAGATGCTCGCCCGGGAGGTGGGTCGCGCTCACCGCTGGGCGGGAACGCAGGTGCCGCATGCGCACCGAGTCGCGCCCTGAGCTGAACCAGAACGACCCGTGGAGGAAGTAGCCGTCGACCGGACCGCACAGGGGACGCCCGTCGGCGGTCACCGTCGCAAGCACCAGCAGCACCATCCCTTGGAGCCGCTCGCACAGTTGCTCCGCGCTCAGCCTGCGCTCGTCGGTGATGATGTCCCTCAGATGGGGCCCCGCACCCGCCGCGCTCCGGTCGAGAAGTTCTTGAAGCTGGCGCAACTCGTCGACTGTTTCGAGCAACTACCAGCCCCGATCGATCCACTCCTGAAGGTGCGGCCGTTCCTCGCCGATCGTGGTGTCGGCGCCGTGCCCCGGCATCACGATCGTCTCCGCCGGCAGCGTCGTGAAGAGGCGGTCCTCGATCGACCGGATGATGCTCGGGAAGTCCCCGCCCGGAAACCCGGTCGCTCCCGGCCCTCCGGGAAAAAGGGTGTCGCCGCTGAACAGCACCGGCGAACCCTCCAGGCGAAAACACATCGACCCCGGGGTATGCCCCGGTGTGGCGATCGTGTGCAGCCGGAGGCGCCCGACCTCGATCACCGACCCGTCTTCGAGAACGAAGTCGTAGCTCGGCAGCATCGACGCGTCGGCTGCGGTGACGCCGACCTCGTAGCCGGCGTCACGGACCGCCGGCACCGCCTGGATGTGGTCCCAGTGGCCGTGGGTCTCGAGCACCTTCTGGACGTCCAACCTCTGGCACAGGTCCAGAAGCTTCTCGTGCTCGTTTGCCGCGTCGAGAAGGACCGCGTCGCCGGTTTGCTTGCAGCGGACTACGAAAACGTTGTTGTCGATCGGTCCGACGACCAGCCGGTGCACTTCGACCTGGTTGTCCTCGTAATGCACGCTGGCCAGCCTATGGGCTAGAAATATCGGGAGACGACCGACGTGCCCGAGGGGGACTTGCGTGAATTTCGCTTTCAGTGAGGAGCAGGAGGAGCTTCGAAAGGCGGTCCGCCGCTTCCTGGACGACAAGTCGCCCGAATCAGAGGTACGCCGGCTCATGGAGACCACCGAGGGCTACGACCCGGCGGTGTGGTCGCAGATGGCCGAGCAGCTCGGCCTTGAGGGCCTGATCATCCCCGAGGAGTTCGGTGGCTCCGGCTTCAGCTATGTCGAGCTGATCGTGGTACTGGAGGAGATGGGCCGCTCGCTGCTCTGCGCCCCCTATTTCGCCAGCGTCGCGCTCGCAGCCAACCTCCTGATGGCGTCCGGTGATGACGCCGCCAAGAAGGACTACCTACCGGGTATCGCCGGCGGGTCGACGATCGCGACGGTCGCGCTCGCAGAGGCCTCGGGCCGTTGGGACGAGGAGGGAGTCACCCTCGAGGCGAAGAAGTCGGGCGACAGTTGGACCCTGACAGGCGAGAAGCTTTACGTCCTCGACGGTCATACGGCCGACCTGATCCTGGTCGCAGCTCGCACGCCGGCGGGCGTTTCGGTCTTCGCCGTTGACAAGGGCGCCTCGGGATTCACTTCGACCCCGCTGTCGACCATGGACCAGACCCGCAAGCAGGCCAAGTTGACCTTCGACTCCACCCCGGCCCGTCTGATCGGCACGGACGGCCAGGGCTGGGCAGCAATATCCAAGATGCTCGATCTGGCGGCGGTCGCTCTCGCGGCTGAGCAGGTGGGCGGGGCGCAGAAGGTGCTCGACATGGCCGTCGAGTACGCCAAGGTGCGCGTCCAGTTCGGTCGGCCGATCGGCAGCTTCCAGGCGATCAAGCACAAGTGCGCCGACATGCTTCTCGAGGTCGAGTCCGCCAAGTCCGCCGCCTATTACGCCGGCTGGGCCGCCGCCGAAGACAACGACGAACTGCCGGTCGTGGCCTCGCTCGCCAAGTCCTACTGCTCCGAGGCCTATTTCCACGCCACCGCCGAGAACATCCAGATTCACGGAGGCATCGGATTCACGTGGGAGCACCCCGCCCATCTGTATTTCAAGCGGGCCAAGAGCTCAGAGCTGCTTTTCGGCGACCCCACCTACCACCGGGAGCTCCTCGCCCAGCGCATAGGAATCTGAACGGAGTCCTTTTTTCCGGAAAAAGACTTCACTCGATCAGGCGCAAGCCCTTCTTGTAGCGGGCCGCATTGTCGACGTAGACCTTGGCCATCAGCTCGATCACGTCGGCACGAGAACGGTCCGGTTTGATTTGTGCGGGGACGCCGACGGCGAGCGCGGAAGGCGGAACGTTCATGTCGTTGGTGACGACCGCGCCGGCACCTACCGTCGCGCCTCTTCCGACGACGGCCCGGTGAAGCACGATCGATCCGACGCCGATCAGCGCGGCGTCCTCGATGGTGGATCCCTCGACGTGCGCGAGATGCCCGACAACGACCCAGGACCCGATGTGTGTATCCAGTTGATCGGTCGCATGGACGACCGCGCCGTCCTGGATGTTCGACGACTCCCCGATGATCACCGCGCCGTAGTCGCCTCTCAGAACCGCGCTCGGCCATACGCTGCTGTTGGCTCCGATCCTGACGTCGCCGATGACGGTCGCCTCCGGGTGGATGTACGCGTCGGGGTGGATGGATGGAACTCGTTCGCCGATGGCGTAAATGGGCACGCCGGAACGGTACCCCGTGCGGGCGGGCGTCCGACGTTGGTGAGCGAGAGGTGATCGCTTTATTGCCAACGGCAGCCGCCACCCGGCCGCTAGGATCATCCTCACCGAGGAAAGGAGGTGGTCCAGCTGAGCAGTCAACTTTTTGGGACCTCGGAGGTGTCTGGCCGCTAGGCGGCGCCTGGACCACCTGGTGAATCCAAGCCAGCTACCCGGGGTAGATCCGGTCGGAATCTGGTCCCAGCCGGCAGTCAACGGATGACCCTGCTATCCAGAACAAGTTCGACCAGGGAGGCCGCCTCAGCGCGGCCTCCCTGCGCGAGAGTGGCCTAGATGAACGTCCCAATGAGTGTTGCCGAACCGCGTGGCTCACTGCCGGAAGGCGGTGGGCCGTTTTCGATCGTGGTTCCCGGCGACGACGTCACACTTTCCGCCTACCTGGCCAGGCCGGCCCCCTCGGCAGCCGGCCGGAACCGCCACGGTCTCGTCCTGTGCCACGGCTTCCCTGTCGAGTTGAACGACGCCACGATGACCAGCCGCGGGTACCAGGAACTGGCCGACCGTCTGGCCGCGGACACCGGTTGGGTGGTCCTCACCTTCAACTTCCGGGGGACCGCGCAGTCCTCGGGGAACTTTTCCCTCGGCGGGTGGTTGAGCGACTTGAACGCCGCAGTCGACGTTCTGATCGGCGCCCCGTCCGTCGACGCTGTTTGGCTGTGTGGCTTCGCCGCCGGGGGCGCGCTGGCGGTCTGTGCTGCCGGCGAGGATCCGAGGGTGAGGGGCGTTGCCGCGTTCGCTGCTCCCGCGGAGTTCGGCGAGCGTGCGGCAGATGCCCGGCGGTTCGTAGCCCAGGCGCGGGCGGTGGGAGTGATCAGGGATCCGAACTTCCCCCCGGACCTCGAGGAATGGGCGCGAGAGTTGCGGGAGGTGCGGCCGTTGAGCCTTATAGGCAAGGTCCCACCGCGGCCGATACTTTTGGTTCATGGGGCCAACGACGAAGTCGTGCCTGTCCTGGACGCCAGAGCGCTGGCCGACGCGGCGGGCGGTGAGGTCGAGCTGCGCGTCCTTTCCGGAGCCGCGCACCGCCTCCGGCACGATCCGCGCGCCGTCGCGATCCTGATCGGCTGGCTTGACCGGCAGCACCTGTAGCGGCGCTGTTCGGAGTAGGCGCCTACCAGCCTGCCGACCGGTCGATGACCTCCCGCAGCTGGCCGGCGGATCGCTCCGGATCCTCTGATTCGGTCAGGTACCGAACGACAACGAATCGACGTGCGCCCGCGGCCGCCATGTCGGGAACGGTCTCGGGCGTCACCCCGCCGGTAACGAACCACGGGAGACTTTTGGGACCGCCGTCCTCGCTTGCTGCGACGTATTCGAGGTAGGCGAGACCGGTTCCCGGGCGTCCCGGCTTGGTCGGAGTAGGGCTGACGGGCCCCGCGGACAAGTAGTCGACATCGGCATCCGCGACGGGCCCGGTGGTGGCCGCGTCCCACTCTGCAGGGGCGTGGGTTGACAGTCCGACGATCGCATGTCTCCCGAGGATCCGCCGAGCTATGCGGGGTGGAGCGTCGTCTTGGCCGACGTGCACTCCAGCTGCTTCGGAGGCGAGAGCGAGATCGGGCCGGTCGTTGAGGATGAAAGGGACACCCAGCTCTAGACATACCTCACGGGCGAGCATCGCCCTGGCAAGAAGCGGGCGCGCATCAAGCTGCTTCTCGCGAAGCTGAACTACATCGACGCCTCCGGTGATGCACGCGGTTAGAAATTCGGCTAGGTCCGCACGGTCGGGCGTGCAGAGATAGAGACGGCGATCGGCGAGCACGTTTTCATCGCCGGCTTCTTCAACCACCGGCAACGGCTCGCACCAGCTCCACCTTGTCGCCCTCTGTCAAAACCGCGGCGGGCATGGCGGCACGGTCCACCGCCTCTCCGTTCAACTCGGCCACGACCCACTTGGCCCCGAGCCCGAGCGACTCGAGGAGATCGGTGATCGTGGCCCCGTCGGCGAGGGTGACCGCATCCCCGTTGGCGAAGATCTCCACCGCCTAGCTACCGGATGCAGCCGCCTTGGCCGCGCGCTTGAGCTGTTGCTTGTAGCTGCGGACCTTGGACAGCGAGTCGGCGTCGACGATGTCGGCGACCGACAGGTAGGTTCCGTCGTTACCGAAGGAACCCGCAGCCTCCCGCCAACCCTCCGGGCGGACCCCGAGCTGCTTGCCGAGCAGGCCGACAAAGATCCTCGCCTTGTGCTCACCGAAGCCGGGCAGAGCCCTAACCCGCTGGAAAAGTTCCTGACCATTCTTCGCGGTGCTCCAGACGGCTTCGGCGTCGCCGCCGTACTCGTCGACGACGATTCTTGCGAGGTCTTGGACCCGCTTCGCGTTGGCAACCGGAAAACGATGCAACGCCGGCCGCTCCGCGAACGCCTTCGCCAGCTCATCGGGATCCATGCCTGCGATCTCGTGCACGTCGAGCCGCCCGCCCAGACGCTGCTTCAGGTCGCGCGGAGAGCTGAACGCCCGCTCCAACGGGACCTGCTGGTCGAGAACCATGCCGATCAACAACGCAAGGGGATCATCGGACAGAACCCGGTCGGCATCGGGGTCCTGGCTCAGGTGAAGGTCTGCCTTCATGATCGGAAGGCTATCCGGGCCTGCCGGGAAGTGGTCGAAGCGCTGAACCCTTGGAACGACGGGTCAGTTGGCCAGCCGGGGATCGGGTGCTTCAGCGTCGATCTCGAAGCGAGCTATCGCGTCCTCGACATCCTTGGCCTTGCCCTCGCCGGTGGCAAGAAGCCCGTCGAGCACAGCGACCACCACGTGGGCGGCGTCAGTCTCGAAGTGGCGGCGCAGCGCTTCGCGGGTGTCCGACAGGCCGTATCCGTCGGTCCCGAGGGGGATGAAATGTCCGGGAACCCACCGGGCCACTTGGTCGGGCACTGCCTTCATGAAATCCGTGACCGCGACAACCGGTCCGCTGGCCGTCTCCAGCGCCTCCGTCACGTACGGCGTCCGCGGCTGCAAGCTGGGGTGCAGACGGTTCCAGCGTTCGACCGAAAGGGCGTCCTCTCGTAACGCCTTGTAGCTGGTTGCCGACCAGAGCTCGGCTGCGACGTCGTAGTGGTCGGCAAGGAGCTGCTGCGCCTCCAACGCTGCCTGGGACGCCGTCCCGGAGAAAAGGATCGTCGCCTTCCGCTTCGGACCCTTCGGCGCCGTCGCATACCTGTACAGGCCCCGCAGGATGCCCTCGTCCACCCCGTCCGGTTTCGCCGGCATCTTGTAGTTCTCGTTGTAGAGAGTCAGGTAGTAGAAGATGTCCTCCGGTTCCGGGCCGTACATGCGCCGGATTCCGTCGTTGACGATCGCCGCCACCTCGTAGGCGAAAGCTGGGTCGTAGGCTTGAAGGTTGGGCAGCGCGCTCGCCAGTAGGAGCGACTGCCCGTCGTCGTGCTGCAGCCCTTCGCCCAGAAGCGTCGTGCGCCCGGCGGTCGCACCGAGAAGGAATCCGCGACCACGCATATCACCGAAGGCCCAGATGAGATCACCAACCCGCTGGAACCCGAACATGGAATAGAAGATGAAGAACGGGATCATCGGTTGTCCCCACGTCGCGTACGACGTGCCTGCCGCGGTGAAGTCCCCCATCCCGCCCGCTTCGCTTATCCCCTCCTCGAGGATCTGCCCGTCGCGTGCCTCGACATAGGACAGCATCAGCTTCGAGTCCACCGGGTCGTACATCTGACCGAACGGCGCGTAGATCTTGACTTCCTTGAACAACGCGTCGAGCCCGAACGTCCGGGCCTCGTCGGGAATGATCGGCACTATCCGCTGCCCGATGCCCTTGTCGCGCAACAGGTTTCGCAGCATGACAGCGAACGCCATGGTCGTCGAAACGGAGCGTTTGCCCGAGCCCTGATCGAACTCGGCGAGCGCCTTATCCGCGGGCTGCGGGAGGGGCTTGGCCCGAACGACACGGTGCGGAAGCGATCCGTTCAGCGCCTGCCGGCGCTCCACCATGTACTGGTACTCGACCGAGTCGGGCGACGGAAGGAAGAACGGGGGTTCGCCGCGTTCCAGCGCGCTGTCGGGGATCTCCTCTTCGAGGTACAGACGATCGCGCAGGAGCTTCAGCTGCGCAGCGTTCATCTTCTTGATCTGGTGGGTGGAGTTACGCGCCTCGATCTCGGGACCGAGAGTCCAACCCTTGATCGTCTTGGCGAGGATCACGGTCGGCTGGCCGGTCGTCTCGGTCGCGGACTTGTACGCGGCGTACAGCTTCCGGTAGTCGTGACCGCCGCGCGGAAGGTTCCGAAGGTCGTCGTCCGAAAGGTGGTCGACGAGCGCCCTGAGCCTCGGGTCCGGCCCGAAGAAGTGCTCCCGGATGTAGGCACCGTCCTCCGTCGCGTACTTCTGGAATTCGCCGTCGACGGTGGTGTTCATCTTGTTGAGAAGCACGCCGTCGACATCGCGAGCGAGAAGCTCGTCCCACTTGGTTCCCCAGACCACCTTGATGACGTTCCAGCCGGCGCCCCGGAATGTAGCCTCGAGCTCCTGGATGATCTTGCCGTTGCCGCGCACGGGGCCGTCGAGGCGCTGCAGGTTGCAGTTCACGACAAAGATCAGGTTGTCGAGTTGCTCGCGCCCGGCAAGTGAAAGCGCCCCGAGGGTCTCGGGTTCATCGCATTCGCCGTCGCCGACGAAGCACCAGACCCGGCTCCCCGAGGTGTCGGCGATTCGCCGGTTCTGGAGATAGCGATTGAAGTGCGCCTGGTACACAGCGTTCAACGGTCCGAGGCCCATAGAAACTGTGGGGAATTCCCAGAACTCGGGCATGAGGCGCGGATGCGGATATGACGACAGCCCGCCGGCGCCGGCGTGCTCACCCTGCAGCTCCAACCGGAAGAACTTCAGCTGCTCCTCGTTGAGTCGCCCTTCTAAGAATGCCCGGGCGTAGATGCCCGGTGCGGCGTGGCCCTGGAAGAACACCTGGTCGCCGGGCTGGCCGTTGGCCTTGCCTTTGAAGAAGTGGTTGAAACCGACCTCGTAGAGGCTGGCCGAGGAGGCGTAAGTTGCCAGGTGGCCGCCGATGCCTTCGGCGGCGTGGTTCGCCCGCACGACCATGATCGCCGCGTTCCACCGGATGTAGGCCCTGATCCGCCGCTCGATGTAGTCGTCGCCGGGGAACCATGGCTCGAGATCCGAGGGAATCGTGTTCACGTACGGCGAGGAGACAGTGGCGGGAAAACCGACCTGCTGTTCACGAGCGCGCTCGAGCAGCTTCATGAGCAGGAACCTCGCGCGGGTCTTTCCACGGGAGTCCAGGACCGCGTCGAACGAGTCGACCCACTCCGCCGTCTCCTCGGGGTCGATGTCTGGAAGCTGGTGCGAGAATCCGTCGAAAATCACGGCACCATCGTCGCGCCGATCCGGCCGAGAGCGTGCACAGCGGTAGGACGCCGCCCACGTTTAGTGTCACCGCCGGGCGGGGTTGGGGTCCCGCCCGGGTTTAGTGTCACGGCCGGGCGTGGGGTTGGGGTCCCCACGCTTCGGAGGAGGGCGGGGTTGGGGCCCCGCCCGGGTTTAGTGTCACAGGATGGCCTCCCCAAGCGGACAAGACCGGACACTCGTGTACACCGACGGGGCGTGCTCAGGGAATCCGGGGCCCGGTGGCTGGGCATGGGCGGTCCCGGAGGGTCCGTACCGGTCCGGCGCGGCAGCCCGGACGACGAACCAGCGGATGGAGGTCCAGGCGGTTCTCGAGGCTGTCACGTTCCTCGAGGGGCGGCTGCAAATCGTGAGCGACTCGACGTACGTGGTGAACTGCTTTCGCGACGGCTGGTGGCGGGGGTGGCTCGCCCGGGGGTGGCTGAACAGCCAGAAGAAGCCGGTGGCCAACCGCGATCTGTGGGAGCCGCTGATCGACGAGTACCGAGGGGATATGGAGCGGTTGGCGTTCCGCTGGGTCAAGGGTCACGGCGGCGATCCCTATAACGACCTGGTCGACCGCCTAGCGGTGGAAGCTGCCCTGACCCAAAGCGGGCGCCAGGGCGATGGAACCCCCAAGCCCCCGGGACCCGAGGTCGAGTTGGCTCGTCAGGAGTTCACCTGAGGCTTCGCGACATCAGGCTGCGCAGTCGGTTGAGCTCCTTGATCCCGAGCAGCCTCGCCAACACGGCGTACGCGACGCCGGCCACACCGAGCTGCACGATGAGCCGCCCGACGAGCGCTGCGTCTCCGGAGTGCGACCTGAACGGCAGCCCGACGAGCACCGCCAGACCGGCCGTAATGGCGCTCGCCAGTAGCACCCGAACCAATGCTCGCACCGTATGTACTCCTCCGAGCCGGCCGATCCGCGAACGAAGCTCTACCGCCGCGATGATCGAGGCCACCGTATACGGGGCGACCCACGCCAGCGCGAGGCCGGGTACCCCGATTGCGGGTTCCAAAGCGACGGCGAGGATCACGGTGAGAACGTTCTCGACCGAGTAGATCCAGAACATCGTTCTCGCGTCCTGCATCGCTTGATAGACCCTCATGAGCAGGAAGAAGGCGCTGAATCCGGGAAGTCCGAGCGCGAACAGGGCAAGGCTCGAGCTGACCAAATGCGCGCCGGACCCGGTGACCCGGCCGTGGTGGACCGCCAGATCGATGAAAGGTTGTGCGATCACCGCGTAAAGCAAGCCGGCGGGTATAAGCAGCGCGAGAGTTAAACGAAGCCCGGTCACGAACCGGCGTTCCAGCCCCTGCCTGTCACCAGCGGTCCAGCGCTCCGCTAGGTCGGGCATGATCGCAGACGCGACCGAGACGGCAACCAGCGCGTACGGCAGTTGGAAGAACTGGTAGGAGAATTGGTAAGCGGTAACGCCGCCATTGGTTTTGCCGGCGAGCACCAGAACCAACGCCAGCGAAACCTGATTGGCGACGACAACGCCCAATAGCCAGGTCGAGAGCCGGGCGACCCTGCGCACGGCCGGGTGACCGGGCTCCCAGACCGGCCGCAGCCGGTAGCCCGACCGCCTCACCGAGACCAGCTGTACAAGCGCCTGGGCGAGAAAGCCGGCGCTTGTTCCGGCGCCGAGAATCAGCACGGCGCGCTCGTCGTGCGAGAACCGCATCAGCACCGAAGTCGGGGATCCACCCTTGTTGCTGAGCACGGATTCAGCGACGAATTTCGTCGCAAGCAAAGCGGCGATAGCGATCAGGTTGTTCAGGACTGGCGACACGGCCGCCACACCGAAGCGCCGCCGGGTGTTCAACAACGCGGTGGTGACGACAATCGTGCCCAGGAAGAAGACCTGCGGCGCGAAGAGGTGAAGTAGCCGCGTAGCGAGAGCTTTCTCGGCCGGACCGGTGCTCGCAGGGTTGAGGATGAGATAGAAGCGGATCACCCACGGCGCGAGCAGCCACAACACGGCGCTGATGGCCGCCAGGACGACCGATATTGCGGTCAGGACAGCGGAGATCGCCCTCTGCGCCTCGGCTTCATCGCGCTTGGAGAATTGCTCGACGAACACCGGGATGAGGGTCGCGGAGAGGATCCCACCGAGCAGCAGGTCGTAGGCGATCGCGGGGATGCCGTTGGCGTAGTTGTACGCGTCGGACAGCGTGCCGACTCCCAGCACGTAGCCAACCGTGAGGACTCGGACGAAGCCGGTGATCCGCGAGGTCAGAGTGCCGAACGCCAGCACCGTGGTCGCGCCGCCGAGGGAGCTTCCCTCACGATCGCTCGGTCGCGCCCGCTTGGGCCTCGCCGGCACGACGGGGACCCTCATGCCGGCCCTGGGGTACGCGGTTCCTGCCGCGCTGTCGTACTGAAGGGCCGGCCGGGAGCTGATCCGGAGCGGGGCCGGGGGAGCGGGGGTCCGCTGAGCCTCTCTCGCGCGCTGTCTTCGCGCGTCGCGCTCCTGTTCGAGCCGCTCCTGGCGGCGGAGCTCTATCTCCCGTTCACGCTGTCGAAGTTCTGCGTGACGCCTCCAGGGTTCCGCTCGGACGGGGCGTCTACTCGGTTCGTCGGCCAGGTCCTGGTCATAGAGCTGCCCGGGCGCAGCCCTGGCCGGAGGTGAGGAGACCGGGACCGACTCCTCGCGGTCCTGGTCGTACAGCTCACCGGGGCGGCTCATCGGCTAATGCTTATCTGCCCCAGGACCCGAGTCCAGTACCACCCACTCGCAGGTCCTCCACGCGCTCGGATACCGTCATGCCATGCGTTACACACAGGTGAGCGGCGTGCGTCTGTCCGTCATCGGCCTTGGGACATGGCAGTTCGGTTCACCCGAATGGGGATACGGCAAGGACTTCGAGCAGAACGAGGCGCTCCGGATCACCGAGCGTGCGCTCGACCTGGGGATCAACCTGATCGACACCGCCGAAATCTACGGCTTCGGGAGATCCGAGCGAGCCGTCGCGAAAGCGATAAAAGGCCGGAGGGACCAGGCCTTCATCGCATCCAAGATCATGCCGGTGTTCCCGTTCGATCCGGTTGTCAGCCGGCGTGCCAGGGGAAGCGCAAACCGACTGGGAGTCGACCACATCGACCTCTACCAGGCGCACTGGCCGAACCCGGTGTTCCCTTCCGGCCCGCTTTTCCAGGCGCTTGCAAAGCTCCAGCGGGAAGGGCTCATCACCCACGTCGGGGTCAGCAACTACTCGCTTGATCGCTGGCAGGCGGCTGAGAAGGCACTGGGTGGTCCAGTTCTCTCCAACCAGGTTCAGTACAGCCTGGCGGACCGGCGTCCCGAGCAGCAGCTAGTGCCGTGGGCCCAGGCCAACGACCGGTTGATCATCGCTTACAGCCCGCTCGCCCAAGGACTTTTGTCGGGACGGTACGACCGCGAGCATCGTCCAACGGGCGTCCGGGCCATGCGCCCCCCCTTCCTGCCGGCGAACCTCGATCGAGCCGGGGAGCTCATCGACACGCTTCGCACCGTTGCCGAATCGCACGGTGCGACCCCTTCCCAGGTATCGCTCGCGTGGCTTATCCGCCAACCGAAGGTCGTAGCGATCCCTGGGGCAGCCAGCGTCGCCCAACTCGAGTCGAACGTTGCAGCGGCCGATCTGGAGTTGACCGACGAGGAAGCCGACATGATCGGCTCGGCGAGCAACCGGTACAACCCGATCTCAGGGTTGCCCGCCGTTCCCGGCCTTATCCGCGCCAGGTTGCCGGTCTGACGCCGACGGACCCGGAATTGATGACCGGCGCGCTGTCGCCACTAGACGGACGCTACGCACAACAGGTCGAGGCCTACGCCAAGTCGTTCTCGGAAGAGGCGCTCTTCCGGCAACGGTTCGCTGTCGAAGTGGAGTGGTTCCTGACCCTCGCCGCCGAACCGGGCATACCCGAGCTTCCGCCGGTCGCGCCCGACCAGTCCGAGACAATTCGCCAGTGGGTCGTGGATTTTCGGCCGGCAGACGTAAGCCGGATCAAGGAGATCGAACGCCGGATCAATCACGACGTCAAGGCGGTCGAGTACTACCTGAAGGAGCGGTTGGCCGGCATCGGGTTCGGACCCGAAGCCGAGTTCGTCCACTTCGGATGCACCTCTGAGGACATCAACAACCTTGCCCACGCTCTGATGCTCCGCCACGGCCTCGAGACCGCCTGGCTGCCCGACGCGGAGGAATTGGTCGACGACGTTTGGACCGCAGCGGAAACGACCGCAAGCCTGCCGATGCCGAGCCACACCCACGGTCAGCCGGCCTCGCCGACGACCCTTGGAAAGGAACTGGCAGTCTTCGCTTACCGGTGGGACCGGCAGCTGGAGACAATTCGCTCCACCGAGTTGCTCGGAAAGTTCAACGGGGCGGTCGGTACGTACGCCGCCGACCAGGTTGCGTACCCGGATCTGGATTGGATCGGCGTGTCGCGGGCTTTCGTCGAGAGTTTCGGGCTGGCCTGGAACCCCCTCACCACCCAGATCGAGCCGCACGACACACTCGCGCAGGTATTCCAGGGGATCTCTCGCTTCAACTCGATACTGATCGATTTCTGCAGGGACGTGTGGGAGTACATCAGCCGCGGGTATCTGCAGCAGCGGCCGGTCGCCGGCGAGGTGGGCTCGTCGACGATGCCGCACAAGGTGAACCCGATCGACTTCGAAAACGCCGAAGCGAACGCGGGCGTGTCTTCCGCTCTGCTCGATCACCTCGCGTCGAAGCTCGCGGTATCGCGGATGCAGCGAGACCTGTCGGATTCGTCGGCGATCCGCAACATGGGAATTGCCGTGGCCCACTCGGGGTTGGCGGTGCGAACGGCTCGTCGGGGGATGTCTCGCGTTTCGCCGGCACCCGACGTGATGGCGACCCAGCTCGATCAGCAGTGGGAGGTCCTGGCCGAGCCGATCCAGACGGTGATGCGCAGGTACGGGTTGCCGGAGCCTTACGAACAGCTCAAGGCATTGACCCGCGGCGTCCACGTGACGGCGGAGGACGTGAGGGCGTTCATCGCGAATCTCGGGTTGCCGCCCGAGGCCGAAAAACGTCTCCTCGAGCTCACCCCCGCCGGCTACACCGGCCTCGCCTCCGACCTCGTCGGGTTGGGTCGGGGAATGACCGCGAGAGTCGAGGACGAGTGACCGCAGCGGGCACCAGCGTCACGCCATCAGGCGACTTCGTCGACGAGTACGGCCGGGAGGACGAGGCCTTCAAGGTCGAGCACCGCGGGATCGATTTCATACCTCTGGCGGACCGGTGGGCGACGCCCAGGGACCTGTTCGGAATGTGGCTGGGTGCGAGCGTTCAGTTCGAGTACCTCGTCTACGGCGCGGTGCTGATGACATTCGGATTCACCTTCCCGCAGGCCGTCCTGCTGATTCTTGTTGGCAACCTCTCGTACCTGCTGCTCGGGATATGCAGCCTGCAGTCGCCTCAGGCCGGAACCACCACCTTCATGATCAACCGAGCGCCGTTCGGTCCAAACGGCTCGAGGTTGATCGCCTTGTTCAACTGGTTGACCCAGGTCGGATTCGAAGCCGAAGGGCTCATCCTCGTGGTGTTCGGTGCCATGGCACTCGCCGTCAAGGCGGGGTATCACCCCGGCACACCGCTGAAGATCCTGTTCATCGTCATCGCCGCCTGCCTGCAGACGGTGCTTCCGTTCCTCGGGTACGCGACGGTCTTGAAGGTGCTGCGGGTCATGGCGATTCCGTTCGTCGCGCTTTACGTAATCCTGGCGATCCTCACGGTCGGCAAGGCAAACCCGGGGAGCATCCACCACGGCGCGAGCTGGCAGACGGTTATGGGCGGCCTCGCGTTCGTGATCGCTCTGACCGGTCTCGGCTGGGTCGAGTCCGGAAACGACTTTTCCCGTTACCTGGCGCCGACCGCCAGACGGAGCTCGATCATCGGATGGATATTCGCCGGGGCCGCCATTCCTCAGACCCTGCTCATGCTCCTTGGCGCGGCGGTCGCGACCTATGTGCAGATCGACAGCAAGAACCCGTTCAACAGTTTCCCGCACGCGTTCAGCAGCTGGTTCCTAGTCCCGTTCTTCGTCGTGGCGATAATCCAGCTGTTCGCCATCAACAGCATGGACCTCTACTCCTCGGGCGTCACGCTGCAGGCGCTGGGACTGCCGCTGAAGCGATGGAACGCCGTACTGGTCGACACGTTCATCGGAGGGGGCATCACCACGTACGCGGTGTTCTCGGCGGGCTTCAGCAAGTTGCTGAACGACTTCGTCGCAGCGGTCATCGCGTGGATCGCACCGTGGATGGCGATCTTCCTCGTCGACTGGATCCTTCGGCGCCGGCGGTATGCGCCGTTGGAGCTTCAACGCACCGATCGCGCGAGCATCTACTGGCGAAGCGGCGGAGTCCACTGGCCGGCGATCATCGCCCAGGGGGCAGGCACCGCCGCGTCCGTGCTGGCCTTCAACCAGGCGTTCTACGTCGGACCTTTCGCCAACCTCTTCGGCGGAGGCGGAGCCGATTTCAGCGTGTTCACGGGAGTCGCGGTCGGAGGAATCGTGTACTTCGCTCTCGCCGCGGGTACCGTTCGGCGGGAAGCAGACGCCCAGGATCGGCTGCTGACAGGTTGAACTGTTAGGGAAGAGGTCGCCACATGGCACCAATGCCAATCACCGACGCAGTGTTCCTGCTGGCGGAGCGCCGCGAGCAGCCGATGCACGTTGGGGGATTGCAGCTCTTCGAGCTGCCGCCCGGAGCCGACCAGGAATGGGTTCAGACGCTCTACGACAAGGTGCTGGCCGACTCGGAGGTCTCTCCGATGTTCAGACGGCGGCCTTACCGCCCGATGACCAGTCTGGGAGCGTGGAGCTGGCAGAACGATCCCGACGTGGACATGGAGCATCATGTACGCCACTCCGCTCTGCCGCGCCCGGGCAGGGTGCGGGAGCTTCTGGCTCTGACCTCCCGACTGCACGGCTCCCCTCTCGACAGGCGCCGGCCACTGTGGGAAGCGCACGTCATCGAAGGCCTGCAGGGGCGCCGCTTCGCGGTCTACACGAAGATCCATCACTCGTTGGTCGACGGGGTGTCAGCGCTGCGATTGCTGGAAGCGTCGCTCAGCACTGATGGCGACCGGGAGGATGTCCCTTCGCCATGGACATACCAGCCCGAGCAGCGCGAGTCGCCAACGCCGTCCGGTGGTCATGGAGTCATGGAGCTGCCCCGATCCGCTTTGAGAACTGTCGGAGAGATCGCCGGGCTGGGACCAATGGCGGTTCGGTCAGCGGTGAAGACGCTCATGGACCAGAGTTCGTACCTGCCGTCCATGGCCCCCAAAACGATCCTGAACACCCCGATCACCGGGGCTCGCCGCTACGCCGCTCAGTCGTGGCCTCTGCCCCGGATCAAGGCGGTCGCCAAGGCGAGCGGAGCGACTCTCAACGATGTCGTGCTGGCCATGTGCGCGTCGGCACTCCGCACCTACCTCGACTCTCTCGGCGCTCTGCCGGAGGCGCCGCTGATCGCAATGACGCCCGTCTCCCTTCGGCGGGAGGCTACGGACATAGGCGGAAACGCTGTCGGGGCGATCCTCGCCAACCTGGCCACCGACGTGACCGACCCGGGGAAGAGGCTGAACGCCATTCACGACTCGATGGAACAGGGCAAGCAGTCCCTCCGCCAGATGACCCAGACACAGGTGATGCTCACGAGCGCGGTAACGCTGATGCCGATGGTCATGAGCACCATCCCCGGAATACGGCGATTGGCGGCGCCGGCGTACAACCTGGTCATATCCAACGTTCCCGGCCCAACCCAGCCGCTCTACTGGAACCGGGCGAAACTGGAAGGGGTTTACCCGCTCTCCATCCCAATGGACGGCCAGGCGCTCAACATCACGGTCACCAGCTACAACGGGAACATGGACTTCGGCCTGACCGGTTGCCGGCGCACCGTTCCACACCTCCAACGACTTCTCGAGTATCTCGAGTCCGGACTCGCCGAGCTGGAGACGGCGGCGGCGTAAGGCGCCGCTTGACTACGCAGCTTTCTAGAGGCGGGGTAGGAGTGTTTTGAGGCTCCGCGAACTCACCGCTCCGAACCAGACACCCGTCTGGTAGGCGAGATCGTCGGCATCACGGAGAGCCATCCACCGAACTGCATCGACGGGCGGGCGGAGCGAAACCCACTCGACGAGAGGGGTTGCGAAGGCCGCCCCGACAACAGCCGCAGCGCGCCGGCGGGGTCGACCTGCAGGGAGGAGTGCCATTGCGGCGAGAGAGGGGAGCAGCCACGCCCGCCGAATCGCCTCAGCCAACTGGGCTCCGGCGAGCAGGTTGCCGCGAACCGCAAGGCGGGCGAGTTCGATGGCCGTTTCCTTGTCTCCTCGGGCACGTCTCGCGAGAACCCCCGCGGTCGCCGCGGCCAGTGCTGCGCCTCCGGCCGGGTACCCTCCGGCGACGAGCGCCCAGACCCCGATGCTCCACGGGGAAACCGCGAGAGGCGCCACGTCACTGCCGTGGCGACGGGCGAGAGGTGCGGCTGACCTGCCGTAGTCGAATCGCTGGCGAAGCCACTCCGAAAGGTTCGGCCGGGGCGGGTGGTTGACCGATGCGCGGGGCTCGTACCGCACCGACCACCCGGCATCGTTCAGCCTCCAGACCAGGTCGACGTCCTCACCGAATCTGAGCGTCTCGTCGAAACCGCCGATCTGTTGGAGCGCTTCTCGACGAACAGCTAGGCAAGCCGTCGGGACGTACGGGACCCGGCTGCCGGGACGGACCGGAGCTTCTCTTTCCCCGAGATCGAGCGACGAGCGCAAGTTCTCGTACACGTGTAGCGCGTCGCTGTCGCGGACCGCGCTCACGATTCGCGGGGCGACCGCCGCCACCGCGGGGTCGGCGAAATGGGGGAGGAGTACTGCTAGCCAATCGCCCTTCGGCACGCACTCGGCGTCGAGGAAGACGACGATCTCAGATTCCGCGGCGTGCCATCCCAAGTTCCGCGCCGCCGCGGGACCGCGGGGAAGTTCCTCTCGGAGGACCTTGACGTCCGACGGCAGAGGATTCCGGTGACCTGCGGGGGCAGCCGAGCCATCGTCGACGACCACGACGTTCGGGCCGCCCGGACGACCCGCGAAGGAACTGGTGAAAGCGAGCGAGGCAAGTGTCGCCCGCAACCCGGCTTCGTGATCCCGTACCGGAATAACGAAGGCGACGTCTGGCAAGGGGCTTGCCGGGGGCCTCGGATGCGCGATGCCGGCGTCCACGAGGCGGCGGGCGAACCGGCCGGCGGCCAAACCTCTACCGACCGTCGTGCCCCCATCCCAACGGTCGATCAGGCGGGCGCCGGCATCTCCAAGGCGCAGCACACGTACTGGCGCACCGCCAACCACGACGTTCCAAGAGGGTCGGCGAACGTCGGGGTCCATTGCAAGCCGGAACCCCTCAGGTAGGGGCAATTCATCGCGGTTCAACGGAGCGTCGTGACGGTCAACGGGCGGTCATGCCGGCGTCCACCGGAAGAACCGCGCCAGTTATTCCACCGCTGTCGGGTCCGCACAGCCAGGCGATCAGCGCCGCTGGTTCGTCGGGGGTCAGCAGGCGGGGCAGCAGATGCTGCTCAGCGAAGCGTCGGGGGTCTTCGAGGCCGTAAAGGCCGGCGCTGGCCTCGAGCATCGCGGTCGAGGTCGATCCCGGAGCCACCGCGTTAGCGGTCACGCCGTGCGGACCGAGCTCCGCGGCGAGGCTCCGCACCAGGCCGACCACGCCGTGCTTGGCGGCGCTGTACGCGGCGAGCATGTAGATACCGACCGTTCCGCTGGCCGACGTCACCGCGACGAACCTGCCTTGCCGCGGCTCAGGCCGTTCGAGCATTGCCGGCACCGCCGCCTTCGACAGGCGCCACGCTCCTTCGAGGTTCACCGCGAGAAGAGTCGACCAGAGCCGGTCGGGCGTCTTCCAAGCTTCCACCCCTCCGCCGATGCAACCGGCAACCGCCAATGCCGCGTCCAGGCCGCCGAACCGTTCCTGGGCGATGCCGACCGCAGAGTCCAGAGCCTCCTGATCCCTCACGTCGCCGACGACAGGCACCGCGACGTCGGGCCCGCCGCAGTCGGACACTGTTTTGTCCAGGTCGGCAAGGTTGGCCAGCGGGTACGACAGTGTCGGATCGTCCGCGCACCGGTCGAACAACACGAGCTTCCAGCCTTCTGAAGCAAGGCGCGCAGCGGTCGCCGCGCCAATGCCGCGTGCCCCGCCGGTTATGAGCGCGACGCGATGCTCGTCGGTCACCGCAGCGCCGGCTCCCACTCGCGTCGGACCGCTTCGACGAGGTCGTCGGTCCATCTCTGCAACATCTGCTGTCCGATCTCGGATGTCGATCCGACGGGGTCGCCGAGGGTCCCCGATGCGGAGACCGCCAGCACGCCGCCTTGGCGCAGCACGGGCATCAAGTCAGGAAGCGGCCGGGTGTCGCCCGTTGCAAGGCGATCGCGCCGGACTCGCTCGGGTCGCAAAGCGAGCTGCACAGACGTTTCCACCCGCCCCGCGTGGGAATCGCAGGGATCGCCGCCACGGGGGAACCACGCCGCCACCTTTCGCCTCTCCGACCGGAGCAGCGCCACCGATCGCTCGACCGTCTCCCGGTTCCCGCCATGTGTCGACACGATCATCACGCCCGAAAACTCGTCTGCCGAACGGCACAACTCCACCAGCATCGCTTCCAGCGCGTGCTGGCCTATCGACAACGTCCCGGCGAAGCCGCGGTGCTCGCCGCTCGATCCGTAACAAATCGGCGGAGCCGCCAGGACCTCGGGTACCTCTGCCTCCAACCGTGCACACAGAGCAACAGCGATGTCGGTGTCGGTGGAGAGCGGAAGATGGGGGCCGTGCTGCTCGGTCGAGCCCAGAGGTACTGCGACAACACTCCAACGCGCCCGGTCGGCCACCTCGGGCCACGCGAGCGAACCAAGGCCCACTAAGTCACCTCCGGGCACGCAGGGTGACCGGGACCGAATGTCCCGCGCCCGGCGAGGGAACGCTGCCGGCTGGCACGCGCTGGAGGAGAGCTTCGCCGTGCCCCATGACGCACTCTGGATCTGGGCCGTCCAGCGGAAGACCCGTGAAGAACTTCGCGGCCATGCACCCTCCCTGGCATGCGTCGTAAGAGCCGCACGACGTGCAGGCGCCGGCCGACCCGGGTTCACGCAATGACAGGAACAGCTGTGACGTCCGCCAAACCGCCGAAAAGCCGCCGTGCTCACGGACGCTCCCCGCCTTGAACTCTGGATGGAGCACGAACGGGCATGCGTACACGTCTCCGACGGGGTCGATCAGGCAGACGACGCGTCCCGCACCGCAAAGGTTCAAACCCGGCAGAGGCTCGCCGAGCGCGGACAGGTGGAAGAACGAGTCGCCGGTCAGCACTCCCGGACGTGACAACAACCAGCGGTAAAGAGCCACCTGCTGCTCCGCGGTCGGGTGCAACTCCCCCCACGAGTCGGCACCGCGCCCCGAGGGCCGAAGCCTGGTCAGACGGAGTTGCGCGCCGTACGAGTCCGCCAGGTTCTCGAACTCATCGAGTTGACGCACGTTGTGCCGCGTCACCACCACGCTGATCTTGAAAGCCCCGAAACCGGCTTCTGCCAACGCGTCCATCGCGCGCCGCGCCGATGCGTAGCTCCCGCGTCCGCGCACCGCGTCGTTGGTCGCCTCGTCGGCGCCGTCTATCGATATCTGGACGTCGACGTAATCCGTTCCTGCCAGTCTCTTCGCCTTGTCCGTGTTGAGAGTCGAACCGTTGGTGGAGAACTTGACGCCGACACCGCGCGACACCGCGTATTCGACCAGCTCGTAGAAGTCGGATCTGATCGTCGGTTCGCCGCCGCCGATATTCACGTAGAACACCTGCAAATCGTGCAGCTCATCGATGACGGCCTTCGCCTCGCCGGTCGAGAGCTCCCGCGGGTCTCGCCGCCCCGACGAAGAAAGGCAGTGGATGCAGGCAAGGTTGCACCCGTAGGTGATCTCCCAGGTCAAGCAGATGGGCGCGTCCAGTCCGCGCTTCAGCTGGTCGGCGAGGCGCGGCTTTCTCGCGGCGTCAACACGCACGGATGAACCTCGACTCCGCGAGCGATGCCAGCGCCTTCTTGTACGAATCGCGCTCACTCACGGGGACAACAGACTCGAGCGCTGCGTCCACGGACTCGTGCTGATCAAGATCGCGAACCAGGTCGGCCAGCAAACGGGAACGCAGGAAGGTGAGCCGCCTGCTTCCATAGTGATACGCAAGGGCACCAAACGGCTCGGGTCGGACCGCGACGTTCGGGTCCAACCCGTATCGCCCCCCGGTGTCGAACACGTCTGTCAATAGACGCCGCACATTCCGTCGATCGAGATCTCCTCGACGAGGATGTCCTCTGATATGAGGTCGTCCTCAGGTGACTCGCGGGTATCGGCGGACTCCTCGGCGAGAGATGTCTCTGGGTATTCGGCCATGGCTCTTACTTTACGTAGAGGGCGCGGCCCGGCTCATGCCCGCTGCCAATCCTTCCAGACCGGGTCGTAGCCGGCCGCCCGCAACGCTGCCGCCACGTCGGCCGGCGAACGACGATCGGAGATCTCGAACTGCGGCTCGGCGTCCGACTCGTCCGCGTAGCCGCCGGGCTCCGTGTGGGAGCCCGCCGACATGGCGGTGACCCCGAGCGGCACCAGCGCGTCACGCAGCTCCGCCGGCTCACGGGTGGACAGGCTTATGCCGACGTCGGGCAGCACGATCCGCATTGCGCAGAGCAGCTGGACCAGATCAGCGTCGCTCACCGGATCGACGGGCTCGAACCCCCCCGCCGCCGGCCGCAGCCTCGGTAAGGCAACCTGGACCTCGCACCGCCACCACCGCTTGATCAGCGCCCTGCCGTGCGCCGCGAGAGCGATCGCGTCCGAGCGCCAGTCCGGGTGCAGGCCCAGCAGCGCGCCGATCCCGAGCCTCCTGATTCCCGCGGCGGCCGCACGGTCCGGCGCGGCGAGGCGCCACGCGTAGTTCCGTTTTTTTCCCTTCAGATGGACCGAGGCGTACGTGGCCGGGTCGTACGTCTCCTGGTAGACGATCACCCCGTCAGCGCCGGCGGCCCCGAACCGGCGGTAGGTATCGGCGTCCCACACCTGAACCTCGACGTCCACCTGGGCGAAGTGTTGGGCGACGGCCGCCACGCACTCCTCGATGTACTCACGGCTGACGATCCGCGCATGCTCCCCCGACACGAGCAGCAAGTGACGGAACCCCCGCCGGTGCAGCTCGGCGGCCTCGGCCCGAAGTTCGTCGGGGGTGAGGGTGCGGCGGTGGATTTCGTTTTCGGCGGAGAAGCCGCAATAGGTGCAGGTCGACACGCACTCGTTCGACAGGTACAACGGGGAAAAAAGACGAACGGTCGCGCCGAAGCGAGCTTTCGTTATCCGGTGCGCTTTCTGGGCCAACGCTTCGAGACGTTCCGATGCCGGCGCCGACAACAGCACTGCGAAATCGACGAGACTCGGGTGCGAAGCAGATAACGACCGGTCGACGTCTGCCGCCGTCGCAGACCCGGCGATGTCCCGCAGGTACCGCAGGTCCGTGCTCACGACCTCTGCCGCAGCCGTGCCCTCAGGCGGATGCTCAGGTCTTGTCTCGAGAACGACGGGAGTCGCGGTCACGACAGAAAACCGGTGAGCGGCGACGATGCCTCCGCCATCATCCGGCTCGCCGCGAGTCCGGACAAGCGGCCCATCCGTCCCGCTTCCACGGCGAGTTTGAACGCCACAGCCATCGCCGCGGGGTCGCCCGCCGTTCCGATCGCAGTGTTGACCAACACGGCGTCGGCGCCGATCTCCATCGCTTCTGCGGCGTGGCTGGGCGCCCCGAGGCCTGCGTCGACGACCACCGGAACGACCGCCTGCTCGACGATGATCTCGATGGCGTTCCTGGTCCGCAGGCCCTGGTTAGAGCCGATCCAGGATCCGAGCGGCATGACCGTCGCGCACCCGGCTTCTTCGAGGCGTTTGCACAGGATCGGGTCTGCGGGGCAGTAGGGAAGCACGGTGAAACCTTCGGAGCAGAGCTGCTCGGCCGCCTTCAGGGTCTCGACGGGATCCGGCAGCAGGTACCGAGGGTCGGGCGTGACTTCGAGCTTGATCCACTCCGGGAGGCCTGCCGCGCGGGCGAGCCGAGCCAGGCGGACCGCTTCCCCTGCGTCGACCGCTCCGGAGGTGTTGGTTAGCACCAGCACTCCGTCGGGGACGGCGTCAAGGATGTCCTCGTCGGCGGTCGGGTCGATGCGGCGCAGCGCGACAGTGACGATCTCCGTGCCGCTCGAGACGATCGCCCGGCGAAGCGCCTCGTTCGAGGGGAACTTTCCCGTGCCGATGAAGAGGCGGGACTTGAAGCTGCGCCCTCCAACGACGAGGTGGTCCGTGTTGCTGACGAGGTCGTCCGCGTTGCTGACCATTGGGGGGGTGATTTCGTCGGGTCTCGTATCCATCAGCGCTCCCTGGCCCGCGTTACCGGGCCGGTTTCAACGTCGAAAACGTAAGGGTCGCTAGCTTTCAGCCAGCCTCTCAGCCCAGTACTACCGAGCTCCCCTGCGTAGGTTGTGTGGTTTTACCGACTTGATCGTACCCCCCGGTGAGCGCAGCACACGGCCTACATTGGAAACCGCACCCGAGGAGGTGGTCCAGACGGCCGAGAAATTCGACGTTGTAATCATTGGCGGGGGTCCGGCAGGTTACGCCGCCGCGCTTCGGGGGGGACTCGCTGGGCTCAACATTGCTGTGGTCGAGAAGGAGAAGGTCGGCGGGACGTGCCTGCACCGGGGATGCATCCCGGCCAAGGAATTCCTGGAGACCGCGACCGTCTACCGCACCGTGACCGGGGCGAAGGAATTCGGTATCGAGGTCGAGGCTCCGGCTATCCAGTTCGCGCAGTCGCAGGCTCGAAAGCAGAAGGTCGTCGATCAGCTCTGGAGGGGCTTGCAGGGCTTGATGAAGAAGCGCAAGGTGACGACGTTCATAGGCACCGGAACGCTGGGGCCCGATCACCTAGTGAAGGTCGACGACGGCACCGAGCTGGTCGGGGACCACATAATCCTCGCGTCCGGGTCGGTTCCCCGGTCGATCCCGGGCTTCGATGTGGACGGGAGCCTGGTTATGACCTCCGACGAGGTGTTGGACCTGGAAAGGCTTCCCGCATCTGCGGCGGTCATCGGCGGAGGAGCGATTGGCTGCGAATTCGCGTCGATGTTGTCCGACCTGGGGACACAAGTCACCATCCTCGAGGCTCTACCGAAGATCCTTCCCGGCTGCGACCGCGACGTTGCCGACGTCGTCCTGCGCTCCTTCAAGAAGCGGGGCATCGAGGTCAAGACGGGCGTGGTGGTGACCGGTCACACCCCGAACTCGGATGGATCGTCCACGACGGTGACCTTTGGCGAAGGCGAGTCGGTGACAGTGGAGACAGTCGTGCTGTCCGTGGGTCGCCGTCCGTTGTCGGACAATCTGGGGCTGCGGGGGACCGCGGTCAAGGTTGACAGGCGCGGTTTCGTCGAAGTGGACGAGTACATGCGGACTGGTGAGCCGGGCGTGTTCGCTGCGGGCGATCTTGTCGATACGCCGGCGCTGGCGCACGTTGGTTTCGCCGAGGCGGTAGTGATCATCGACCAGATCCTCGGCGACGCGGTGCTGCCGGTCGACTACACCAAGGTCCCCTGGTGCATCTACTGCCACCCCGAAGTGGCATTCGCCGGATACTCCGAGGACGCCGCGAAGGAGGCGGGCTACGAGGTGGTAACGAAGAAGGATCCATACGGCGGCAACGGCCGAGCCTTGATCGTGGGCGAGCCCGAAGGATTGGTAAAGGTGATCTGCGAGAAGCGTCCCGACGGGTCCGCGGGACGGTTACTTGGTGTGCACATGGTCGGTCCGTGGGTCACCGAGCAACTCGGCCAGGCTTACCTCTCGGTCAACTGGGAAGCCACCCCGCAGGAGGCTTCGCATTTCATACAGCCCCATCCCACGCTTTCCGAGACGTTCGGTGAGACGGTTCTCGCCCTGACCGGAAGAGGTCTGCACGTTGGCTGACATAACCATGCCCCAGCTGGGCGAGACGGTGACCGAGGGCACCATCACCAAGTGGATGAAGAAGGTCGGCGACCCGGTCGCGGAGGACGAGGTCCTCTTCGAGGTCTCTACCGACAAGGTCGACTCGGAGGTCCCCTCGCCGGCGGCCGGGGTGATCACCGAGATACTTGTGGACGAGGGCGAAACCGTGGACGTGGGAACCAAGCTCGCGGTCATTTCGCCGGAGGGTGCCCAGCCGGCGCCCGCAACCAGCTCGCAGCCGGCCGAGGCCGGCGCTGACAATGCCAGCCCTGACAATGCCAGCCCTGACAATGTCGGTGACAACGGGTCTTCGGCGGCGCCGGCGGCGGTTGACCAAGTCCAGCCGGCCGCTCGGGAGACCGAGCCGGTCGCAGAGCGGCAGGCCGAACCCGAGTCGGCGGTCGCCCCTGAGCCCGAATATGTCTCCTCTGCTCCGCCCGCTCCGCAAACGCCGCCCGCTCCGCAGGCGCCGCCGGCGGCGCCGTCGGCGGCCAGGGTCGAGGCGCCGGCTCCCGCCTCCGCTGCCGCTCCTGCTCCTACTGCCTCTGCCGCTTCATCCGCTCCGGCCGAGTTGGCGGACGACGGCGGTTCGAAGCTGCTCTCGCCAGTCGTCAGGAAGTTGGTCGCCGAGCACAACCTCGATCCTGCCCAGATCCGGGGGACCGGCCCGGGCGGGCGCATCACCCGGAGCGACGTCCTCGCGTTGATCGACCAGCGCAACGGGGGTGCAGCGGCCCGGGTCGCGCCGGCGTCCGGGGTCGCCGCGCGGGCGGCACAGCCCGCTCCCTCGACTTCGGCCGGTCCAGCGGGACCGGCTGCGCCGGTCGCACCGGGTGCGCCGGCCGCTCAGGTCAGCGTCGGTGAGCACGACTCGGTTGTTCCGTTCACCAACATCCGCCGGCGGACCGCCGAGCACATGGTCCGGTCGAAGCACACGTCGGCCCACACCATGGTCGCCGTCGAGGTCGACTATTCCGGTGTCGAGAAAGTCCGTCGCGCCGAAAAGGATCGGTTCAAGGAGGCAGAAGGATTCAGCCTCACCTACCTGCCGTTCGTGGCGCGGGCGGTGGTCGACGCACTCGAGCAGTTCCCCAACGTGAACAGCTCGGTCGGCGACGACGCGCTGATCGTTCATCACGACGTCAACATCGGCATTGCGGTCGACCTGGACTTCGAGGGTCTCCTCGTTCCGGTGATCCACAACGCAGACGAGAAACGACTGCGGGTGCTCGCCCGCGAGATCTCCTCGCTCGCTTCCAAGGCGAGGGCCAAGCGGCTGACCATGGACGACATCTCGGGCGGCACGTTCACGATCACCAATGCGGGTCCGTTCGGGACTTTCATCACCGTTCCTGTGATCAACCAGCCGCAGGTGGCGATCCTCTCGACTGATGGTGTCAAGAAGAAGCCTGTGGCGATCGAGTTGCCGGACGGATCGGATGGGATCGCGGTGCATCCGGTCGGCAACCTGGTCATGTCGTGGGATCACCGCGCCTTCGACGGCGCGTACGCGGCGGCGTTCCTCCGCGCGATCAAGAACGTGGTCGAGACCCGGGACTGGTCCGCGGAGCTGTGATCTGCGATGCCGTGAGCTCCCGGCCGGCCCGGCAAGTTCTGCGGGCCAGGTGGCTCGGAAGAGTCCGGTACCGAGACGGGCTGGCGCTGCAGCACGGGTTGTGGTCGACAGGTGCCGACGACTGGCTCCTGTTGCTCGAGCATCCTCACGTCTACACCCTCGGAGTGAGGGCCAAGGTGGAGCACGTGCTGGTGGATCCCGAGTCCATCGGAGCCGAGCTGGTTCGGAGCGACCGCGGCGGCGACGTGACCTATCACGGGCCCGGGCAGTTGGTTGGCTACCCGGTTTTCGAGGTGCCGACCGCACCGAATTCGTCGCCTTGCCACGTTCACCGGATCGAGCAGGCGGTCATCGACTCCCTTACCGAGCTGGGGCTTTCCGGCGCCGGCCGGTTGGAGGGCTATCCCGGGGTTTGGATCGACCCCGACGGCGACAGGCCGCGGAAGATCTGTGCGATCGGGGTCCGGGTTTCGCGGGGCCGGTCGATGCACGGATTCGCCCTGAACGTCGCCCCGGACATGGACTATTTCCAGTACATCGTCCCGTGCGGAATCGCCGACAAACCGGTCACCTCGATGGCCGCCGAGGGGATCCACGTTCCGATGCATCAGGTCGTCGACACCGTGGTCGAGAAGTTCGCATCACTGTGGGAGTTCGAAGCGGTCGAACGCCAGGATGTCGCCTGGCGGCTTCGACATGACGATCTCGCGCCATTCACGCGAGGCGAGGGACCGGGGGATCCGGTTCGCGATGGCTCACCAACGCCGGCTTCGGACCGCACCGGTCATGGGCAGCCCGTGCGGATGCTGGACCGCCGGCTTCGGGAAGCGGGTGTCGAGCCGTCGGCCGGCCTTTCGGTCGGAACGCGCAAGCCCGAGTGGCTTCGCGTGAAGGCTCGAATGGGCCAGGAGTACCGGGACCTTCGCCGCACTATGCGGGAGCTGTCTCTCGTCACGGTCTGCGAGGAGGCCGGCTGCCCGAACATCTACGAATGCTGGTCGGACGGGACGGCCACCTTCATGATCAACGGGGATCGCTGCACAAGGGCGTGCGGCTTCTGCCTTGTCGACACGCGAAAGCCGCTCGCTCCCGACCCCGCCGAACCCGAACACGTAGCTGAAGCAGTACAACGGCTGAGGTTGTCCCACGCCGTGGTGACCACGGTCGCGCGGGACGACCTCGCGGACGGTGGAGCGTCGGGATTCGCCGCGACTGTCGAGGCCATCCGCCGGCGGTCGCCCGCGACCGCGATCGAGTTGCTGATCTCGGATTGCAAGGGCGATCCCGATTCTCTCGACGTCATCTTCGATGCGCGTCCCGACGTCCTGAACCACAACATCGAGACCGTCGCTCGCCTCCAGCGCGCGGTTCGCCCCTCCGCTTCCTACGCCCGCAGCCTCGCCGTGCTGGCCCGGGCCAAAGACGCCGGCCTGACGACCAAATCCGGGCTCATCGTCGGGATGGGGGAGACCGAGGACGAAGTGCTCTCGACCCTGGCAGACCTGCACGGTGTCGGCGTCGACATCGTCACCGTCGGCCAGTACCTGCGTCCCACGTCCAACCACCTGCCGGTCGCCCGCTGGTGGACGCCCGGGGAGTTCGATCGCCTGAAGCTCGCCGGTGAGGCGATGGGCATCCCGCACGTGGAGGCTTCCCCCCTGACCAGGTCCAGCTACCACGCTCGCCAGGCCGCCGAGGCGGCGGCTGGGGCGGCTGCGGGGGCTGGGGCGCCTGCGGGGGTCGCGGCACCAGCGGCGGCTGGGGCGGCTGCGGCTGAGGCCGACGTCACTGGCGACCCTGGCCATTTGTTTGCAATAAAGCACCAAAAACGACCTCAAATTGCAAGGAAAACTTTCAACGATCCCGCCAGGACCGCATGACCAGATGACGAACCCTCCCTCGCCGGCCTCACCCGCCGCCGGCGCTTCCAACCCCCGCTCCGCCCACGCCGCCCGTCTCGCCAAGGTCCGCAAAGCCATGGACGAGGCCGGGCTCGACGCCCTCCTTCTCTCGCTGGGTGCGGACTTACCGTGGCTGACCGGCTACGAAGCTATGCCCCTGGAACGGCTCACCATGCTGGTCGTGCCGGCGAAGGATCACGCCATCCTCGTCGTTCCACGCCTCGAGGCGCCGAGAGTCGTCGCCGACCCGGACTCATTCGCCATCCGCCCCTGGCGGGAGGAAGAGGACCCGATCGACATCGTGGCTTCGCTCGTAGGGTCCGGAAACGGCCATCTGGCCATATCGGACCGGACTTGGGCGACCTTCCTCCTGGCACTTCAGCGGGCGCTCCCCGAGGCGACCTGGCAGCGGTCATCGTCGGTTACCGGGCCGTTACGTGCGGTCAAAGACGAAGCCGAGATCGAGGCGCTGGCAGAGGCCTCGGCCGCAGCTGACCGGGTTGCCGCCCAGCTGCTCGAGGGTGAGATACCGCTCGTCGGCCGGACCGAGAGGGAGGTCTCCGAGGACATCGGCCGTAGGTTGATCGCAGAGGGCCACCAACGGGTCAACTTCGCCATCGTTGGGAGCGGACCCAACTCCGCCAGCCCGCATCACAACGCCGGCCCCAGGACGATCCGGGCGGGAGAGGCCGTCGTGTGTGACTTCGGCGGGACCATGAACGGGTACTGCTCCGACATCACTCGCACGGTCTGGACCGGATCGGCGGAGCCCCCGAAGGAGTTCACCAAGCTGTATGCCGTCCTCCAGGAGGCGCAAGCGGCGGGTGTCGCAGCAGCTTCGGTCGGCACCACTTGCGAAGGCGTCGACGCGGCGGCCAGGGACATCATCGCCGCGGCCGGCTACGGCGAGGCCTTCATTCACCGGACCGGCCACGGAATCGGGCTCGAGGAGCACGAGGACCCGTACATCGTCGCAGGGAACCAGCTTCCCGTGGTCCCCGGCAACGCGTTTTCGGTCGAACCCGGCATCTACCTCGACAGGCGCTTCGGCGCGAGGATCGAGGACATCGTGGTGGCCACGGCCGGCGGCCCCCGTAGCCTCAACTCAGTCAGCCACGACCTCGCTGTCGTCGACTGATGGACCTCGGGATCCAGGGCCGAGTCGCGCTGGTCACCGCCTCGTCAAAGGGACTCGGGCGAGGCGCGGCCCTAGCGCTCGCCGCCGAGGGCGCCAAAATGGTAATCAGCGCCAGGGGAGAGGAGGCGTTGCGGAAGACCGCCGGCGAGATCGCGGGCGCGGGTGGCGAGGTTCACGCGATAGCGGCTGACGTCACCGACCCGGAATCACCTCGCCGGTTGGTATCTGAGACGGTCGAACGGTACGGCGGTCTGGACATTCTCGTCGCCAACGCCGGCGGCCCACCCCCTGGTCGCGCGCTCGAGATCACCGACGAGCAGATCGACGCAGCGGTGAACGCCAACCTGACCACCAGCGTGAGGCTGGTGCGCGAGGCGGTGCCGGCGCTCCAGGAGGGCGGCTGGGGCCGTATCTGCTGCATCACCTCCTGGTACATCAAGCAGCCCAGCCGGACCCTCGCGCTCTCGAACCTGGCGAGGACCGGACTGTGGGCTTGGGCTAAGACGGCGGCGTTCGACTTGTTCCCAAGCGGGGTCACCTTGAACGTGATCTGCCCCGGCGCTCACGCGACCGACAGGATGCTCAGTCTGGGTGGGTCCACCGATGAGATGGGAGATCCCGTCGACTTCGGCCGGATCGTGGCGTTCCTCTGCTCCGACCCAGCCGGATACGTCTCGGGCGCCACCCTGATGGTCGACGGCGCGGCGAGCGTCGGGCTGGTCTAGAGCCGCGTAGCCGGCCGCAAAACCGACCCGAACAGCAAAAACCCACCGGCGGTTGCCATTTGGGCCCGAACAGCCCTACAGTCTTGGCTAATGCCGATTAAATCGCTCGACAAAGGAGCAAACCTCGGAAATATAGGTTTCGGTGGTTCAGGCGGTCGAGTCACACGCATGGCTCTAGCAGCTGGCGGCGCCGGCCTCGCACTCGCTCTCGTAGCCTCCGCGTGCGGCTCCTCGGGCGGAGCCTCATCTGGCAGCTCCGCCCCGGTGACGGTCCGTCTCGGCTATTACCCGAATCTGACCCACGCCCCCGCTCTGGTCGGCGTCGCCCAGGGGATCTTCGCCAAAGACCTCGGCTCCGACAAGCTCGATGCCTCGCAGACCTTCAGTGCAGGACCCGCCGAGAACCAGGCGCTCCTGTCCGGCTCGATCGATATCGCGTTCGAAGGGCCCAGCTCGGTCCTGTCGGCATACAGCTCCTCGAACGGCGCGGTCACGATCATCGCCGGCGCCGCGTCCGGGGGCGCCGGTCTGGTGACCAAGCCGTCCATTACCTCGCCGGCGCAGCTGAAGGGAAAGACCCTCGCCTCTCCTCAGTTAGCCAACACGCAGGACGTGGCACTGCGGTACTGGCTGAAGCAGCAGGGGTACGCCACCACGACTTCGGGAGGCGGCGACGTGGACGTCCAGCCGTCCTCAACGGGCAACGGCACGATCGTCACCGAATTCAAGGGCGGTTCGATAGACGGAGCCTGGGTTCCTGAGCCTTACGAAAGCCAGATGATCGCCGCGGGAGGTCACCTGCTCGTCGACGAGGCGACCTTGTGGCCCGCAGGGGAGTGGGCCACGACCAACGTTGTGGTGCGCACCGCGTTCCTCAAGCAGCACCCCGCTACGGTCAGACGGTTCCTCACAGGGCTGGTCGACACCGTGGCCTTCATGAGCGCCAACCCGACGCAGGCTCAAACGGCGTTCAACCAGCAGCTCGGCTCCCTCCAAGGAGGAAAACAGCTGTCCTCCTCGCTCCTCGCCGCTGCCTGGAACCGGCTCAAGTTCACCGCAGACCCACTTGCCTCGACTCTGCAGACCCAGATCCAGCACGGGGTAGCGGTCGGTCTGTTGAAGCAACCTTCCGATCTCGCCGGCATCTACAACCTCGGCGCGCTCAACAGCGTGTTGAAGGCGGCCGGCCAGCAGCAGGTCCGCGGTTTGTGACCCTCGCAGCCCAGGCCGCCCCGGCCGGCACAGGCGGAAGCGCCGGCACGACCCTCGCTGTGAGGCTCGACTCGGTGTCCAAGGTGTACGGCCGGGCGGGGAGCTCTGTTGCCGCGCTTGACCGCGTCAGCATCGACGTCGCCGCGGGGGAGTTCTTGTGCCTGGTTGGCGCGTCGGGTTGCGGCAAGACGACCCTGCTGAACCTGATAGCCGGTCTCGACGAGCCGAGCGCCGGCACGATTCACCGGCCGGGTGGCGAGGCGAGCCTGATGTTCCAGGAGCCGGCGCTGTTTCCGTGGTTGACGGCTGCGCGCAACGTCGAGCTCGCCCTGCGCCTTCGTGGAGTTCGCAAGGACGAGCGGACAGCGGCTGCGGCCAAGTTGCTCGAGCTGGTCCGGCTCGATTCCTTCGCCGAAAAGCGGCCTCACGAGCTCTCCGGCGGCATGCGCCAGCGGGTGGCCCTGGCAAGAGCTCTGGCGCAGGAACGCAGCATCCTTCTGATGGACGAGCCGTTCGGCGCGCTCGACGCGATGACCAGAGACGTCCTGCACGAGGAGATCGAAAGGGTCTGGCGCGAGACGGGGATCACGATCGTTTTCGTCACCCACAACGTCCGCGAGGCAGTGCGCCTGGCGGACCGTGTGGTGCTTCTCGCGAGCCGTCCCGGCCGGGTTGCGGCGACGTTCGACATCGACATTCCCCGGCCGCGGCGCATCGAATCGCGGCCGGTAGCGGAGCGGGCAGCGGAGATAACCGACCGCCTCAGGGAGGAGGTAGGCCGGCATGGCAGCCGTTGAGCCAGTCGATTCGAACTCGCGATTGGACGAGCAGATCCTCGGCCTCGACTCTCTCGACCTTCCGGGATTCGGACGCACGCCCCTGTGGCGAAAGGCGTGGAGCACCGTCTGGCCGAAGCTGGCTGCGTTGCTCCTGGGCCTTGCGATTTGGCAGCTGCTCGCATCGAGCGGATGGAAGCCGTCTTATCTGCTGCCGGGGCCGGGGACCGTTTTCAGCCACGTCTGGGACGACCGCCACCCTCTGGCCAGCGGTTTGCTGACCACGCTCCAGCGCGCCGCCGGGTACTACGCCCTCGCGCTCCTGTTCGGAACCGTGGTCGCGATCCTCGTGACGCGAGCCAGGACGATCCGGGCGGCGGTGGTCCCCTTGGCCACCGGGCTTCAGAGCATGCCGTCGGTTGCGTGGGTTCCGATCGCCATCTTGCTCTTCGGAGTGAGAACCCAGGCCATCCTGTTCGTGACCCTCGCCGGCTCGATTCCCGCGGTGGTGATCGGGACGGTCTCGGCGCTCGACTCGGTCCCGCCAATCCTGGTTAGGGCCGGTGATGTGTTGGGAGCCAGGGGCTTCGCTCTCTACCGCCACGTTCTTCTTCCCGCCGCTCTTCCGGGCTACCTCTCGGGCGCCCGGCAGGCGTGGGCATTCGCTTGGCGCTCACTGATGGCCGGGGAGCTGATCGTCAGCGCGAAAGGGACGACCTCGCTCGGTCAGCTGCTGAGCGCGTACCAGGATCAGAGCCTCGCCGCGGACGTCCTCGCCGTGATGCTTGCAATCCTCGCGGTGGGCCTGCTCATGGACGCGCTCGTGTTCTCGAGGCTCGAGCAGCTTGCGCTCCGCCGGCGCGGCCTCGCGGCGGCACCGGCCTGATCGCCGAATTTCAGTCGACTACGAAGTACTTCGCCTGCGGATGGTGGCAGATGATGGCGGCAGTGGTCTGCTCGGGATGGAACTGCCAGGATGTCTCCTCGCTGACCGTGACGCCGAGCCGGTCCGCGCCGACCAGCTCCGCGCATTTGGCGTTGTCCTCCAGATCGGGGCACGCGGGATAGCCCCACGAGTAGCGGCCGCCCCGGTACTGCTGGCGGAACAGCCCGCCAAGCGTCGGGCCGTCCTCGCCGGCGAAGCCCCAGTCCTCACGGATTCGCCGGTGCCAGTACTCGGCGAGAGCTTCGGTCATCTCGACGCCGAGGCCGTGCAGGTGGAGGTAGTCCTGGTAGTGGTTCTCGGAAAAAAGACGCGCCGTCTCCTCCGAGACCTTCGACCCCATCGACACGACGTGGAAGGCGGCGTAGTCGTCCTCGCCCGATTCGACCGAGCGGAAGAAGTCGGCAATCGACATCCATGGTTCGAACGCCTGCCTCGGAAAACGGAACCTCAACCACTCCGCCGTCCGCGACTCGTCCTTCCACACGATCAGATCGTCGCCCTCAGAGTTCACCGCGAACCAGCCGTACGCGACCGCGGGCTGAAGCACGCCTGACGAACGTGCAGCGGCCAGCTGCTCGCGCAGGACTGCGCGCACCCGCTCCTTGAACTCCGCGTCGTTCTCGCCGGTCGACTTGTCTGGCCGGTAGCCCCATTGCGCTCGGAACAGGGCGGTCTCGTTCAGGTACGCAGCTATGTCGTCGAGGGGGATCCCGCGCTCGATGCGGGAACCGACGAAGGGTGGGACGAAGACCGGGTTGTCGACGGCCACCGAAGGCGAACGCTCGGGCAGATCGTCGGGCCTGACCGGCCCGACCCCCCCTCCGACCCCCCCTGCGGCTCCTCCTGCGCCGGCGGCGGCTTCCGCCGCGCGACCCGCCCGCGTCCTGGCACCTTCCCTGCCTTCGGGAACCCGGCCGAAGTCCGGATCCTCCTCTTCGGAACGCTTTAGCTCCATCAAGCGGTCCATCGTGTGCAGGCCTTCGAACGCGTCCTTCCCGTAGAAGAGCCGACCCTGGTATTCGCTTCGCAGGTCTCTTTCGACATAGGTGCGCGTCAATGCCGCACCGCCGAGGATCACCGGGATGTCGGACAGCCCTCGCTCGTTCAGCTCGAGCAGGTTCTCACGCATGATCAGCGTGCTCTTCACGAGCAGGCCGGACATGCCGATCACGTCCGCGCCTACTTCTTTCGCCTTGTCGACCATCTCCGACAGCGAGACCTTGATCCCGAGGTTGTGAACCTCGTAGCCGTTGTTGGTGAAGATGATGTCGACGAGGTTCTTGCCGATGTCGTGCACGTCGCCTTTGACGGTGGCGAGCACGATGCGGCCTTTGCCGCCGTCGTCGGTCTTTTCCATGTGCGGCTCGAGATAGGACACCGCCGCCTTCATCGTCTCCGCGGACTGAAGCACGAACGGCAACTGCATCTGGCCGGAGCCGAACAGGTCACCGACGATCTTCATGCCACCCAACAAGGGCCCGTTGATGACGTCGAGGGCGGTCCACCCATCTGTCAAAGCCGAATCGAGGTCCGCCTCGAGGCCGTCACGGTCTCCATCGACGATTCGCTGCTCGAGCCGGCGCTCGACCGGCCAGCCGCTGCGATCCTCCCGCGCGACGTCGGTCGACGACACTCCCTCGAAGAGAGACAGGAGCTCAGCGAGCGGGTCGTATCCGCCGGCCTTGTCACGCCTGTCGTAGATCAGATCGAGGCAGACCTCGACGACGCGATCATCAAGCTTGTTCAGCGGAACGATCCGAGATGCGTGCACGATCGCGGCGTCGAGTCCGGCCTGCTGGCACTCGTGGAGGAACACGGAGTTGAGCGCATGGCGCGCGGCGGCCGACAGCCCGAAGCTGACGTTCGACAAGCCGACGATCGTGCCGGCCCCTGGCAGCTCGGCCTTGATCCGGCGGATGCCCTCGATGGTCTCGATCCCGTCGCGGCGACTTTCTTCCATGCCGGTGCTGATCGGCAAAACCAGGGGATCGAACAGCAGGTCCTCCGCCGGGATGCCGTAACGGTTCACCGCAAGCTCGTAGATCTCCCGGGCTGCCCGGACCTTCCAATCCGCGGTGCGCGCCTGGCCTTCCTCGTCGATGCACGTGCAAACCACGGCAGCCCCGTACTCGTGGGCGAGGCTCAGAAAACGATCCAGCCTCGTCCCAACCGCATCCCCATCCTCGAGGTTGACCGAGTTGAGAATCGGTTTACCGGCGATCAGCTGAAGTCCGGTCTCGATCACGTCCGCTTCGGTCGAGTCGAGCATCAACGGCACGGTTGCCTGGGTGGCGAACCTGCCGGCGACCTCCCGCATGTCGGCTACACCGTCCTCACCCGTGTAGTCGACGCACACGTCGAGGACATGTGAACCGTCCTTCACCGCCTCCCTCGCCATCGCAACGCAGGTGTCCCAGTCGTCCGACAGCATCGCCTCCCTGAACTTCTTCGAGCCGTTGGCGTTGGTTCGCTCACCCACCACCAGGAACGACGGTGACTGGTCGTAGGGAACATGGCTGTATATCGACGCGATGCCGGGTTCGTGCGCCGGATCCCGCCGTCCCGGCGTCAAACCGCCGCAACGGTCGACGACCGCGGCGAGATGTTCTGGCGTGGTCCCGCAGCATCCGCCTACCACCGACACGCCGTACTCGCTGATGAACCGGGCGTGGAAGTCGGCGAGCTCGTTGGGGGTGAGGTCGTAATGCATCTGGCCGTCGACCACCGACGGCAGACCCGCGTTGGGCAACACCGAGATCGGGACCCTCGCTCTCTGGGACAGGTAGCGCAGGTGCTCGCTCATCTCGGCCGGTCCCGTGGCGCAGTTGAGTCCGACGACGTCGGGCCGCAACGCTTCGAGCGTCGTCAGGGCGGCACCTATCTCGGTGCCCATGAGCATGCGACCGGTCGTCTCGATAGTCACCTGGACCTGGACCGGCAGCTCTCGCCCCGCTTCGGCCATCGCCCGCCGGCAGCCGATGATCGCCGCCTTCGCCTGCAGAAGGTCCTGGACCGTCTCGACTATCAGCAGGTCGGCGCCGCCGTCGATGAGACCCAGGGCGGCCAACTGGTAGCCGTCGCGCTGGTCCGCGAACGTGATCTGGCCCAACGAGGCGATCTTGGTCCCGGGCCCGAGCGAGCCGGCCACCCAGTGGTTCTGGCCGGCTACGTCCCGGGCGATCGACGCCGCCTTGCGGGCCAGGTCGCGGGTGCGCGCTTCCAGCCCGTACTCCGCCAGCACCCAGGGAAGGGAACCGAAGCTGTCCGTTTCGACGACGTGACAACCGACATCGACGAAGCTCTGGTGCAGGTCCGCCACCACGTCGGGGCGGGTCTCGACGAGGATCTCGTTGCATCCCTCGAGAGCCGGACCGCCGAAGTCGTCCGGTCCGAGGTGGCGCAGCTGCAGGTTGGTGCCAGTGGCGCCGTCGAAGATGACGACCGATTCCCGAACCGCGTCGAGGTAGGAACTCACCCCAACAGGGTACAAGGGCGCCTATCCGGACCCAGAAACGGGTTTTTGTCGACCTGGGGCTGGTGTAGCTTCCCTATCTGCCGGCGAGGGCGGCGAAGGCGATGATCACCGCTAGGATCGCCGCGCCGACGGCGACCGGTCCGAGCGGCTCGCGCCGGCGGACCGCCCGGACGGACATGAGGACCGGGAGGATCCCGATGAAGACGATCCTGGTCGTCATTGCGATGACGACGTAGGCGGCGACGATCGCTCCGGTGATCAGCGAGAACTTGTTCTGCTGGGCGAAGGTGGCACTTTGAACGGGCCCTTGAAACGGCGTCGCGTAGCCCCAACCCTGTGTTTGCTGCCAGGCAGCACCGCCCTGCCATCCCTGGCCGGCGTCGAAGCCCCCCGCGCCGACGCTCTGAGCCGGCTGGGGCATCGCCTGCTGGGCTTGGGGCTGGACGTGCTCGGTCCAGCGCGCGCCATCCCACCATCGCAGCTGGACCTGGGGGGCGGCCGGATCCGGGTGCCATCCGGGAGGTGCCGTGTTGGTGCTCATCGGTCGGAAGTTCCTTTCCCTCGTTGGGTACTAATCGGCGTCTTGCTGCCGACCGTTGAGAGCTGCCTTCACGGTTCGCTTAATCTCGCCCGGGAACCATGAGGATCTACACCCGCACCGGCGACGACGGCACGACCGGCCTCCTCTACGGGGGGCGGGTGCCGAAGGACTCAGCGGTGATCGCCGCCAACGGGGCAGTCGACGAGGCCCAGGCCGCTCTCGGGGTGGTCCGCTCCCAAGTGGAAAAAGGCTCCGAGCTCGACGATCTCCTCGTCGGCCTCGAGAAGGACCTTTACGTTCTGATGGCGGAAGTCGCGACCGCGCCAGAGAAGCGTTCAAAGCTGAAGCCTGGCGTCTCGCTGGTCACCGAGGAGATGGTGCGCGCGCTGGAGGAGAGGATCGACGAGTTGGTTCAGCGTTTTCCTCCGATCAACGACTTCGTCATACCCGGACACGATCAGGTCTCGGCAGCGCTCGATGTCGCTCGCACAACGGTCCGGCGGGCTGAGCGCGAGTCGCTTGCGGCCTGTCCACCCGAGTCGTTGGTTCTTCGCTACCTCAACCGGCTCTCGGACCTCGTTTGGGCTCTGGCCCGCTGGCAGGAGCATGGGGAATCAGTGCTGTCCAGGAAGGCCACAGGGCTATCTCGAAAGGCATCAGGTCGATGAACATCCCCTATTTCGAAATCGAGCGGGGCGCCCCCGCCGGTGTCGCGGTGCTCGGCGTACCGGTCTTCTCGGACCTCACCACTACTCCGGAAGCAGGAGCCGAGATCGACCGCGGGTTTCTCGCGCAGCGCCGCTTCGAGGGGCAGCCGGGCCAGGCGATCGCGCTTCTTGCGGACGACGGCTCGACGGTTGTCGCGCTCGGAGTTGGTTGTCGCGAATCGGTGGACGCCAACGCGGTCCGTCTCGCCGGTGGTGCACTCGCCCGCAACGCCGGGGACGCCGAGACGGTGGCGACCACCCTGACCGCTTCGTGGCCCGAGCACGCCCAGGCTGTGGTCGAGGGCATCGGCCTCGGTGCCTACCGGTTCGATGGCAGCGGCAACGGCAGGAACGGGAAGGCGCCGGTCAAGCTGGAGCGGGCGGTCCTTGTCGGCCGGAACGGGATCCGCGCCGCGGTGGAGCGCGGAAGAGTCGGCGTCGAAGCGACTTCGCGGGCGAGGGACTGGGTGAACCTGCCTCCGAGAAGCCTGACCCCCAGGGAACTCGCCCGGCTGACGGTTGAGGCCGCCGAGAAAGTCGGTGCGGAAGTCGAGGTGTGGGACGAAGCTCGGATCGCTGACGAGAGGCTCGGAGCGCTGATGGGTGTCGCGGCCGGCGCGTCCGAGCCTCCGCGGTTGATCAGGGTTCGGCACATCCCTTCCTCACGCCCTCGCGCGCGAATCGCTCTTGTCGGGAAGGGGATCACCTTCGACTCGGGCGGTCTTTCTCTGAAGCCTGCTCAGTCGATGATGACGATGAAGGACGACATGGGCGGAGCTGCAGCGGTCATCGCTGCGACCCTCGCCCTTGCGGAACTGGATGTGCGCGTCGAGGTCGACGGCTGGGTTGCGGCGACCGAGAACATGCCCAGCGGCACGGCCATCCACCCCGGCGACGTCCTGACCGCGCGCAACGGAACGACGATCGAGGTGCTCAACACGGACGCGGAGGGCCGGTTGGTTCTCGCCGACGCCCTGTCGCTTGCCGTCGAGTCGGAGCCCGATGCTGTCATCGACGTCGCGACCCTTACCGGCGGCCAGCGGGTGGCGCTGGGGACCGCGCTCAGCGCAGTCATGGGAACGGACGCCGAGCTGGTCAGGCGGGTCGTCGCCGCGGGAGAAGCCGCCGGCGAGCCGTGCTGGGAGCTGCCGCTGTTTTCGTCCTATCGCAAGGATCTCGATTCGGAAGTCGCCGACCTTCGAAACGTGACCGCCAAGCCTGACGCGTCGACGATCATGGCCGGGCTGTTCCTGAAGGAGTTCACCGCTGGACGCCCGTGGGCGCATCTGGACATTGCGGCGCCGGCCTGGGCGGAGTCCGAGACCGCGCTGACCCGCAAGGGCGGCACCGGGTGGGGCGCCAGGACGCTCATCGAGCTCGTGTCCGGGCTATCGGCCAGAAGACTGTCTGGCTAGTACGCCAGCCCGTTAGGAGGCCTGGCTTACCGAGGACATGTTGAAGTCCTCCACCAGAAGCGGCGGCATCGCGGTGCGCGTGAAGTAGTCCGACCACTCGCGGGGGAGGGTGCGTTCGGAGAGCCCGACCGACGAAACCCGCGCCAGCAGGTCGACGGGGCTCTCGTTGAACCGGAAGTTGTTGACCGCGCCGACGACCTCGCCGTCTTCGACCAGGTAGACGCCGTCTCGCGTCAGTCCGGTCAGGAGAAGGGTTTGCGGGTCGACGGTCCTGATGTACCAGAGGCATGTGAGCAGCAGCGTGCGGCCGGATGAAGCTTCTGTCATACCTCTCAGGTCGTCTCCGTCGGTGGTGCCGTCCATGATGAGGTTGTCGACGTAGGGCGTCACCGGAAGCCCGGTCAGGCTGGCGGAGTGCCTCGTCTGGATCAGCGACTGCAGGTTCCCGTCGGCGATCCAGCGGGTCGGGTGGATGGGGAGTCCGTTGTCGAACACGGACTGCGCGGCCGACGAACTGTGCGCGAACACGACCGGGGAGCACATAAGCGACGGCGCGGACGGGTCGCTGCGCAACGTGATCGGCTTGTCGCTCAGGCGGTCCCCGACGCGCGTGCCGCCGCCGGGCCGGCTGAAGACCGTCCTTCCGTCGTGGGCGTCGCGGGCGCCGAGCGACCAGTACATGCTGATCATCAGGTCGGCTACAGCGGTGGGAGGAAGGATCGTCGCGTAACGGCCCGCAGGGAGCTCGAGCTGTCGCTTGGCCCAATCGAGCCGCTGTGACAGGCCGGCGGAGATGGCGAGAATGTCCACGTCGGTGAAGTCCTCGCTCGGGACTCCGGCCCACGCCGAGCGGGCAAAGTCCTTGGACTTGGCGTTCATCTCCACATACCCGGTCGGTTGATCGTGGCGGGCGCGCAGGCCGGTGGAGGAAGCCAGATAGCTGGTGCGAACCTCATGCGAGGCGAAGCCGAACAGCAGCTCCCCTTCGGCCTCGCTCCGCCCGAACTGGTGACCGAGAGCTTTGGCCGTGTCGGCGAAGACTCCGATCGACGTCTCGGCAGGCGGCGCGTCCCAGTCGCCGGGGCTCAAAACAGTGTCGGCAGCCGCAAGCGGCATGCGGTCCTCGGCCTTGCCGCTCCCCGATGCAGCGGTCTCAGCCGCGCGGACCACGTCTTCGAGGGAATCGAGCGTGACACCTTCCTGCGCGACGATGCCAGTAGCGCCTTCGACGATTGCGATGACGGTGAGCGCGCCGGCGCGGGATATTCCGTTGCTCGTCAAAGTGTTGTTTGCCCACCGCAGATTGGCGCTGGTGATCTCGTCTGCGATGACGATGCAACCGTCGGCGCGGGACATGGAGAGCGCCTGCTCGACAAGGTCCTGGGGTTTCACGTCGTTGACGGTCACCGGCCGGACTCCTCGGTTGTGTTCAGGATGCGAACCTGCCGGAACAGCGCCGACGGGCATCCGTGGCTGACAGGTGCAACCTGTCCGGGCTGTCCCTTGCCGCAGTTGAAGGCCCCGCCGAGGACGTAGGTCGACTCGCCCCCAACCGCCTCCATCGATCCCCAGAAGTCGGTCGTCATCCCCTGGTAGGCGACGTCGCGGAGCTGCCCGGCGAGACGGCCCCCGCGGACGCGGAAGAACCGCTGGCCGGTGAACTGGAAGTTGTACCTCTGCATGTCGATCGACCAGCTCTTGTCGCCCAGGATGTAGATCCCTTCGTCGAGACCGCCGATCAGCTCCGAAGTGGTTGGACCGCCGGTTGCCGGCTGCAACGACACGTTCGCCATCCGTTGCAGGGGGATGTTTCCGGGTGAGTCCGCGAATGCGCAACCGTTGGATCTGCCGAGCCCCTGCCGCGCGGCCATGGCGCGGTTCAGCTGATATCCCACGAGAACGCCGTCGCGGACGATGTCCCACGACTGAGCGGCGACACCCTCGTCGTCGTACCCGATTGTCGACAACCCGTGCTCCACGGTGCGGTCTCCGGTGACGTGCATGACAGGGGATCCGTATCGCAAGTTGCCGAGCTTGTCGAAGGTCGCGAACGACGTTCCGGCGTAAGCCGCCTCGTACCCGAGAGCGCGATCGAGCTCCGTCGCGTGGCCGATCGACTCGTGGATGGTCAACCACAGGTTGGACGGGTCGATCACCACGTCATAACGGCCGGCTTCTACCGCCGGCGCCTTCATCTTCTCGGCGAGCAGCTCGGGGATCTCCGCCAGCTCCCGGTCCCAGTCCCACCCTTCACCGGTCAGGTACTCCCAGCCGCGCCCGGTGGGCGGCGCGAGAGTTCGCATCGTTTCGAAGCCGCCTCCGTTGAATTCGATGCTCACCGCGGTCGCGGTCGGGTGCACCCGGACCCGTTCCTGGAACGTGGCCGTCCCGGACAGGTCGGCGTAGAACTTGTCCTCCTGGACCGCGAGCACCGCCGAGTCGGCGTGATCGACCCCCGGACCGGAAAGCAGCGCGTCCGTCCAGCTCTTCAACAGCTCGATCCGGTCCGACGGGGAGACGTCGAACGGGTTGACGTCGAACGACGAGACCCACTCCTCTCCGCTGTACACAGGCTCGGGGGCGAGCTCCACTCTCTCACGGTTGATTGCACCCGACACGCGCGCCACCTCGACTGCATCGCCGGCAGCCCGTCGCGCTGACTGCTCGCTCAGGCCGCTGGCCGAAGCGAATCCCCACGTCCCGTCGACGAGGACACGGACAGAGAGCCCTGACGACTCGGATTCGGATGCTCCCTCGAGCTCTCGATCCCGAATGCGGACGTCGGCGGCCCTGATCCGCTCGAGCCTGAACTCCGCGTGCGATGCGCGGGACTTCCTGGCTTCGTCGAGCGCTGCGCCGGCGAGACCCTCGAGAGGAAGCGCTCGGAACGACGGGTCCACACTTCGCTTTGCCAAAGTCACGCCTTTCTGTACGCCCGCACCGCCAGGGAAGCAAACAGGATGAACAGGCCTCCCAGCCACAGCGCGCTTTCCCACGCGTGCAGAGCCACCGGGCCGCCCAGGGCCAGCGACCGCATCTCCTCGATGAGGATGCTGACGGGTTGATTCTTGGCGAAGGCCTGCATCCAACCGGGCATGCTCTGCAGCGGGACGAACGCCGCACTCACGAAGACCAGAGGGAAAACCCAGATGAAGCCGAACGCCTGCACCGACTCCTCGTCCTTGATCGCGAGCCCGGTGAACGCCGAAACGCACACGACCACGAGGCCGAACGCGAGCCCCCACAGCACCATGAACAGCGCGGCCCACGGCCCGTTCTCGAAACGGAAGCCGACGGCGTACCCGGTTGCAAGAAGGATGCTGATCGTGACGGCCAGCCGGATCATGTCCGCACTGAGCCTGCCCACCAGAACAGCCGATCGGGCGATGGGCATCGAGCGCAGACGGTCGATCGAGCCCTTCTTCAGTTCTTGAGCGAGTGCGATTGCCGTCCCGAAGGACGTAAATGTCGCGGTCTGCCCGATGATGCCGGGAACCAGGTAGTTCACGTACCCACCCTTGACCTTCACCCCGATCGCCCCGCCGAACACGTACCTGAAGAGGAGCATGAACATCAGTGGCTGGATGACGGTGAAGACGATGTACGCCGGCACCCGGACCCACAGGATCAGGTTGCGGTGAGTCATCGTGACTGCGTCGGTGGCCGCGCGCCGCAAACGCGACGAGACACTTCGCGGTGCCGTCCGGACTCGCGGTGCGATAGTCGCCGCGGTCACGAACGGCCCTCCGTGCTGCTGACAGCCGCACGCCGCCGGCGACCTCGTTTGGGCTCGGGTTCGTCTTCGCTCTCCGCCGCATGCCCCGTGAGCGCGAGGAAAACGTCGTCGAGAGAGGGGCGTCGCAATGCCAGGCCTTGAACCGAAACGCCGGCACCGTCGAGCGAACGCACGGCTTGCATCAGCGCGTCGGATCCGAGATGACCTATGCGGAGTGCGACCAGGCCAGTTTGCCCGTCGACGATCGGATCGGATTCCGACAGCTCCACAACCGCCCGGACTGCGTCGTCGCGCCGGGTGCTGTCCGGAACGGTGAATTCGATGACGTCCCCGCCGATCCTGTCCTTCAGCTGCTCGGCGGTACCGGCGGCTATCACCTGTCCATGGTCGATGACAACGATCTCGTCAGCAAGCTCGTCAGCCTCTTCCAGGTATTGGGTTGTCAGGAGCAATGTTGTGCCGGCGGACACTAGTTCCCGGATCACCGACCACATTCCGATCCGGCCCCTCGGGTCCAGGCCGGTGGTTGGCTCGTCCAGGAAGAGAACCAGGGGATCTCCGACAAGGCTCGACGCCAGATCGAGGCGCCGCTGCATTCCTCCCGAGTAGGTCTTCGCCGGACGGTCTGCCGCGTCGGCGAGGTCGAAGCGTTCGAGAAGCTCCTCCGCCCGTATTCGCGCCTGCCGTTTCGAGAGGTGGTGAAGCCGGCCGAAGATCTCCAGGTTCTCCCTGCCGGTCAACTCTTCCTGAATTGCCGCCGACTGACCGGCCAGCCCGATGATCTCCCTTACCGATTCCTCGTCGTCGACGACGTCGAGTCCCTCGATGACCGCTCGACCTTCGTCGGGCTTGAGCAGCGTCGTGAGTATTCGAACTGCAGTCGTCTTGCCGGCGCCGTTTGGCCCGAGCAGGCCGAGCACGGTTCCTCTCGGGACGGCGAGATCTATTCCGCGAAGCGCGTGCACGTTTCCGAAGGACTTCTTTACGCCTTCGACAATGATGGCGGGGGCATCGGCGGGCGCACCGTCGGCTCCATCGGCTACGGCGCGCACGGGGGGATAAGCAGCCATGCCGGAACGCTACCGCCGACAACGTGCGTCACTTGTTGGGATTCCCGGCGTGGAGGGTGAACGCTGGTGGACGTGAACGGCTGATTCAGTTCGGGCCGCTCGCCAGCGCGACAGCGGCGTCCACCAGCGCCAGATGTACGGCCGCGAACGGAATGTTGCCCATCAGCTCGCCGGAGATCGGCTCGGCCGCTTCTGACAACAACCCGGCAGCACCCGCCAGGCTCAGTATCGATTCCATCCGCTCGTGCGCCTCCTCCCAGCGCTCGGCGGCGGCGAGCGCCCGGACCGCCCAGAGCGATGCGAGCAGGTCCGGGTTGTCGGGTCCGGCTTGGCCGTCGTCGACCCTCTCGGAGTACCGGTGGACGAGTCCGGACGTGCTGAGTCGATCCAGAACGCGGTCGATGGTCTTGGCCACGATCGGGTGCGACGGCGGCCAGGGGCCGCGCCACGCGATGCGGAGGAGCGCAGCATCAGGTTCGTCGTCAGCCTCCGCGCTTCCGTCCCGTCGGAGGCCTCCGTCGAAGGACAAGCCGTCGGTTTCGAGCCAGCTCACGATCGAGCGAGCCTCTTGCTGCCAGGGAACCGCCGCCAAGTCGAGCGGGTCGGCTGCACGGGCGACACGGACGAGCCGGTCCAGCGCGAACCAGGCCTGGACCCGCGACGCCACCAGCATTGCCGGCGGCCCAGGCGTAGTCCAGACACCCGAATCCCGCTCGGGCCAGTGATCGGAGATCCAGTCGCCGGCGGCGGCGAGCTGCGGCCACGCGGCAGTAAGCGGACCGGGCTCACCCCGCCCGCCGCCCGGAGCGGTCCTGCTTGCCCCGATCGCCGCCACCACGTCCCCGTAGCAATCGAGATCCCGGAGCTCCTCTCGAACCCCGACAACCACCGGCCCGGACCGTCTCCACCCCTCCACCCCCAGTACCTTTACGTCCGGCGGAGGCTGGCCGTCGGAATCCAGCCGGGCCGGCCAAGGAAGCGGCGCCTCCTCGACTGCTCTGCGAAGCCACGCCTCTGCAGCTTCGGCGTCCTCGGCGAACCCGACTGAGGCGAAGGTCCGGGCTGCCCCGGCGGCGTCGCGCCACCGGACCCAGCGGTCGTCCGAGGTCCGCTCGCTTCCGACGCGGCGGGGGAGCGAGGTGGTGCCTGCGCCGGCAGGCGCCCCGCCGGCACTGGTGAGCGAGCGCACTGCCAGAAGGCTGCGTTCGACCGGCTGCCGGTACGGGCCGTCGTAGGCGAGCAGCCCCAGCCACCCACGCCAGGCGAGCTCCGTCGATTCGGCCAGCCTCATCGCCGAGTCGAAGGTGAGGGGCTCCGCTCGACCGGTCGACCCCCAAGAACCACCGGTCTGCTCGATGGTCAGGACCAAGCCTTCGCCTTCGTCCAGGCGGCGCACCGCCCGCCAACGAGGGGTACGACGGCCCACAGGTGCCGGCTCCAGCGGCACTCCCGCCCGCACCGCGAGCCCGTCCATGACCAGCCCGTCGGAGCCGGAGGCCACCTCTCTGGCCTCTGCGGCCTCTCCGAACCGGCCCGACGGGAAGACCTCCACCTCTACGTCCACGGGGCCAGAGAGCGCGCGCACCACTCGCACCACCCGGGAGGTGACTTCGAGTCCCGGACCCGGCCAGTCCAGGAAGTCCAGCACCGATACCCGACGGCCAGCGGCCCCTTCCAGGATCGTCTCGAGCACGTTCGTCGACTGGCGGTACCGCTGCTCGCCCGGTGGCAGGGTGCGGGTGGCGTTCGATCCAGTCCGCTCGGGGCCGACTCGCACTGCCCCGCCGGCCGGGTCGAGCAGGCGCCACAGCGCGGCTTTGGAAGCGATTCCGTCGGGGCAGTACCAGTCGATCGTCCCGTCAGCGGATACGAGCGCGCCCGCTGCGCCGTTCCCGATCCACCCGCGCCGGCTGAGAGGAACCCGCGCCGGGTCGGTGATCACAGCTGTGGCACCGACCTATGGGGCACCGACCTATCGGGCACCGACCTCTCAGGCACCGACTTCGACGATCTCCACCTCTTGCGCTCCGCTCGGAGCCTCGTAGGAAACCCGATCGCCTTGGTGCCGGCCGATGAGCGCTTGACCGAGCGGCGAGTTCGGCGAGATAACCGACACACCCTCCCGGCGCTCCTCGATGGAACCGATCAGGTAGCGCTCGACGTCGTCGTCGCCGGCGTAACGCAAAGCCACCACCACACCGGTGGTGACCTCGCCCTCGGCGCCTGCTTCGCCTGACACGATCTCCGCGTCGCGCAGCATCGCCTCGAGCTGGCGGACGCGAGCCTCCATCTTGCCCTGGCTGTCCTTGGCGGCGTGGTAGTCGCCGTTCTCCGAAAGGTCGCCGAGGGCACGGGCCGCCTCGATCGCCCGGGCGATCTCTATGCGGCCGCGGGTGCGCAGGTCCTCGAGCTCGGCCTGAAGCCGGTCGTAGGTGTCCTGAGTCAGATGCGTGGCAGCCATGCGGAACCAGGCTAGTGGCGCTCGCTGCAGAACCTCACAGGGCTGCTCGCCGGCCGCCCCGTGGTTGATTTCAGACCGCCTTTGAGCGAAACTGGTGACACCGTGAACCGCATTTGCAACGTCCCACCCGCCGCACAGATCGTAATTATCGTGTAGCGCATCGGCACACCTAAGCCGATGCGCTTCGTGGACCGTCCCCGAGGGGACGGTCGTTTTGTGTCTCAACCACCGTCAGAAAACTCAATCACCGCCAGAAATACAGGCAGAAACAAGAACGAACAGGAGCCGACAGACCAGTGACCGCCTACAAGATCGCCGTGATTCCCGGAGACGGGATCGGAACCGAGGTGATCGCCGAGGGATTGAAGGTCGCGCGGGCGGCGGGGGCCGAGCTCGACACAACCGAGTACGACCTTGGCGGCCGCCGGTACCTGGAAACCGGTGACGTCCTGCCCGACAGTGTCCTGGAAGAGCTCCGGGGCTTCGACGCAATCCTCCTCGGGGCGATCGGCACGCCGGAGGTACCGCCTGGGGTGCTCGAGCGGGGCTTGCTGTTGCGGTTGCGCTTCGAGCTGGATCTGTACGTGAACCTCCGGCCGTTCGTTTCGGAAAAAAGTGTCGGCGCGGGTGTGCCGATCAACTTCTCGGTCATCAGGGAGAACACCGAGGGAACGTACGCGGGGGAGGGTGGTTTTCTTCGCCGGGGAACACCGTACGAGGTCGCCACGCAGGGATCGGTAAACACCCGGTTAGGCGTCGAACGATGCGTGCGCTACGCGTTCGACCTGGCCCGCTCCCGCGAGAAGAGGCACCTGACTCTCGTGCACAAGACCAACGTGCTCACGTTCTCCGGCGATCTCTGGCAACGTACCTTCGATCAGGTCGCGCTCGAATATCCGGACGTGACCACTGCCTACAACCATGTCGACGCGGCGTGCATCTACTTCGTCGAGAGCCCGCAGCGTTATGACGTGGTCGTCACCGACAACCTGTTCGGAGACATCCTCACCGACCTGGGTGGAGCGATTGCCGGCGGAATCGGCCGGGCTGCGTCGGGCAATCTGAATCCGGATCGCACAGGACCTTCGATGTTCGAGCCCGTCCACGGTTCCGCTCCGGACATAGCCGGCACGGGCAAGGCCAACCCGACCGCGGCAATCGTATCCACCGCCATGATGCTGGACTTCCTGGGTGCCGGCGACGCCGCCTCCCGAATCACCAAAGCGGTCTCGGCCTTCGCACCGGGACCTGAACTGTCGACCACCCAGGTGGGCGACGCCATCGCAGAAAGGGTGTAAGTCGATGCCGATCACCAAGACCGAGAAGATCTGGATGGACGGGGAGCTCGTCGATTGGGACGACGCCCGTATCCATATCCTCACCCACACCCTTCACTACGGCTGCGGCGTGTTCGAGGGCATTCGCGCCTACCCCACCGAGTCCGGCCCGGCGGTGTTCCGGCTCACCGACCACATCGTCAGGCTGTTCAACTCGGCGAAGATCTTCATGATCGACGTCCCCTTCAGCGCCGAGGACATCATCGAGGCGACCAAGACGACGGTCAGGGTCAACGGCCTGACCGAGTGCTACATCCGGCCGATCGTCTACCTCGGCTACGGCGAGATGGGCCTGAATCCCCTTCCTTGCCCGGTGAACGTTTCGATCGCCGTGTGGCCGTGGGGCGCCTACCTCGGCGACGAGGGCATTGCCAACGGCGTTCGCATGAAGATCAGCTCCTGGCAGCGCCACGCGCCCAACGCCCTTCCCCCCGCCGCGAAGGGGACCGGCATGTACATCAACTCTTCGATGGCCAAGGTAGAGGCGCTGAAAGCCGGCTACGACGAGGCGATTCTTCTGTCACCCCAGGGCTACGTCAGCGAGTGCACCGGGGAGAACATCTTCGTCGTCAGGCACGGGAAGATCATCACGCCGCCGCTCGCTGCAGGCGCGCTCGAGGGCATCACCCAGAACTCGGTGATGACCATCGCCCGGGACCTGGGCTTCGAGGTCGAAGTCGGCAACATCCTCCGTTCGGATCTGTACGTCGCGGAGGAGGCGTTCCTCTCCGGGACGGCAGCCGAGGTCGTGCCGATCGCTTCGGTCGATGACCGTCAGGTCGGCGACGGCAAACCCGGCCCGATGACCCGCCAGATCCAGGACGTCTTCCACTCCGCAGTGCGCGGCAAGGTCGACCGCTACAAGGACTGGGCCGAACATGTCGGGTGACCACAGCCATACCCAGCTTTCTGCATCACGGACCGGCGTGGGGGTGGGGCCCCACGCTCGGGAGGAGGATGGGGTTGGGGCCCCGTCCGGGCTGATCGGCAGAGTGGATATCTACGACACGACTCTCCGGGACGGGAGCCAGCAGGAAGGCCTGTCCCTCACCGTCGACGACAAGCTGCGCGTCGCCGAGCAACTCGACCACCTCGGCGTGCAGTTCATCGAGGGGGGCTGGCCGGGGGCGAATCCGAAGGACGCCGAGTTCTTTCGCCGGGCAGCGTCAGGCGACCTGCAGCTGCAGACGGCGACACTCGTCGCATTCGGGTCGACCCGCAAGGCCGGGGGCCGGGCGGACACGGATCCGGTACTCGCCGACCTTCTCGCCGCGCAGACATCTGCCGTCTGCCTGGTCGCCAAGTCGGCCGAGTGGCACGTGACCGAGACGCTGCGGACCAGCCTGACCGAAGCGATCGACATGGTGGCGGATTCGATTGGTTACCTGCGCTCGCAGGGCCGGCGGGTCTTCCTGGATGCGGAGCACTTCTTCGACGGCTACCGCGCCAACCCCGGATTCAGCACCGACGTCCTCAAGGCCGCCGCCGGCGCCGGGGCCGAGGTGCTCGTGCTCTGCGACACCAACGGGGGAAGTCTCCCCTTCGATGTCGAGCGGGTCGTTGGCGAGGTGCGCAACGCACTCGACGGTGGGACGTCGATCGGCTGCCACTTCCACAACGACTCGGGCTGCGCGGTCGCGAACTCCCTCATGGCAGTTCGGATGGGGGCGACCCAGGTGCAGGGCTGCATAAACGGGTACGGGGAGCGCACCGGCAACGCCGACCTCACCGCGGCAGTCCCCGACCTCACTCTGAAGATGGGAGTGGAGACCATCGGGCGCGAACGGCTGCCCCGGCTCACTTCGGTCGCTCACCACATTGCCGAGGTCGTCAACATCGCTCCCGACCCGCATCAGCCGTTCGTAGGCCCCTCGGCGTTCGCCCACAAGGCCGGACTCCACACCAGCGCCATCGCCCGGCAGCGCGACGCCTACGAACATGTGGACCCGGAGTCGGTCGGCAACGGGACCCGCTTCGTCGTGAGCGAGATGGCCGGGCGATCGACCGTGGCTCTGAAAGCCGAGCAGCTCGGACTCTCGCTCGACGACGATCTGCTCGCCGGCATCGTCGAGCAGCTCAAGGACCTCGAGCATCGGGGGTACCACTTCGAGGTGGCCGACGGATCGCTCGAACTTCTCATGAGGGCCGCGACGGGTTGGAAGCAGTCGTTCTTCACCCTCGAGTCCCACCGGGTGATCACGGAGCTCCGCGAGGACGAGACGTTCGTCACCGAAGCCACGGTGAAGGTGGTCGTCGGCGACGACCGGGTGATTGCAACCGCTGAGGGCAACGGTCCGGTCAACGCTCTCGACGCCGCGCTGCGAAAGGCGATCGGTCCCGTGTTCCCGCAGCTCGCCCACGTGCACCTGACCGACTTCAAGGTCAGGGTTCTGGACACCAGCCGGGGCACGGCAGCGATCACCCGAGTGCTGATCGACTCGACCGACGGCGAGAGGACCTGGACGACCATCGGGGTGTCCGAGAACGTCATCGAGGCTTCCTGGGCCGCACTCGAGGACTCGATCGTGTTCGGGTTGCTGCACGGCGCGGACGCCCAGCAGAATCAACCTTCGTGAGCCAACCCGCCCACGTTCCCGTCCAGGCATCCGATCGGGTGCGCCCATCCGCCCTGCTGCCGCCACCCGTGCCGTGGTACCAGGACAGGCCGGCCGAGGAGACCACGCTGGCGCCGCCCGAAGGCCCACGGTTCGGCTCCACCGGGCCGGACCTCGGTTACGGGCTGAAGCTTGCCCGGCGGCTCGAACCGAAACTGATCCTCACTGCGGGGGAGCACGCCAAGGACGTGATCGCGGGGTGCTTCGCCTGCGGATCGCGGCGGGCGGCGCACTTCGGCAGAGCACCGGTCATCTACGACATGGAGTGGGCGTACACGGTGTGGGGCTATCTCGGGGGCGCCCCCGACGACCTGATCGGATGGCGGAAGCCGATGTTCCGCGGTGCAGCGGAGCATTACTGGGACCAGCGTGAAATCGTCGACGCCGTGCGTCTCCAAACCCTCAAGCTGGCCCCGACCCAGGCGAGAGAGAAGTTGAGCAACTGGCGGGAAATGTTCATCGTATGAGCGAGACCGCTTCGATGTCGGTGACCGACGCCGACGCCCAGTTGACCGCTGCGGGACAGATGTTCGAGATCGACCACGTCGACATCCGAGGCATCCCGACGAAGGTCTGGAAGAACTGCCCTCCCACGCTCGGCGCCATACTCACCATGAGCCGCGGCCACGGGGACAAGACGTTCCTCGTCTACGAGGACGAGGCGCTCTCCTTCGAGCAGCATTTCCGGGCCTGCGCTCATCTCGCCAACATCCTCAGGCACCGGTTCGGCGTGTCGAAGGGCGATCGGGTCGCGATCGCCATGCGCAACTATCCAGAGTGGTCGATCGCGTTCTGGGCTGCGGCGGCGGTCGGCGCGATCGTCGTGCCGCTCAACGCCTGGTGGACCGGAGAAGAATTCGAGTACGGGCTCGCCGACTCCGGGACCAAGGTGCTGATCGCCGATGATGACCGGGCCGAGCGGATCGCTCCGCACACCGGTTCACTACCGGACTTGCGTGCTTCGATCGTTGCCCGGACCGCCGGGCCCGTCCCGGACGGGATGCTTCGGTGGGAGGACGTCCTGGGCGAGGTCCCGGCGGATGCTGATCTGCCCACCGTTGAGATCGATCCCGACGACGACGCAACCATCTTCTACACGTCCGGCACGACCGGACGGCCGAAGGGTGCCCTTGGGACGCATCGCAACATCTGCACCAACCCGATGAGCCTCATCTACGTCAACGTTCGCAGCGGGCTCAGGTCGGGAAAGGATCCGACAGGCGATGGCGGTCCGAACGCCTACCTGCTTTCCGTCCCGTTCTTCCACGCGACCGGCTGCCACTCGATACTGGTCACCAACACCCTCGTCGGCGGGAAGCTCGTCATCATGTACCGCTGGGATGCAGGCAGGGCTCTGGAGCTGATCGAGCGCGAGCAGATCACGACCTTCGGCGGCGTTCCGACCATGGTGATGCAGGTACTCGACCATCCCGATTTCCCGACTCGCGACACTTCCAGCGTCAAGAGCGTTGGTTACGGCGGTGCGCCCGCCCCACCAGAATTGGTCCGGCGCATCCAGGAGCACTTCGGCTCGGTTCCCGCATCGAACGGGTACGGGCTGACCGAGACGTCGTCGTTGTCGACGATGAACTCGGGCGACGATTACGTGAAAAAGCCCGACAGCGTTGGCCCTCCAGTCCCCGTCGTCACGGTCAAGGTGGTCGATCCGGACGGACGGGACCTGCCCGCCGGTGCGGTAGGCGAGCTCTTCATCAAGGGTCCGAACGTGGTGAAGGGATATTGGGGCAAGCCGGAGGCGACGGCGCAGACGTTCTCCGACGGTTGGCTCCACACGGGCGATGTCGCTCGCATCGACGACGAGGGCTTCGTGTACATCGTCGACCGGGCGAAGGACATGTTGATCCGGGGCGGCGAGAACATCTACAGCGTCGAGATCGAGGACGTTCTGTACGAGCACCCGTCGGTAGGCGAGGCAGCGATCATCGGGGTTTCGCACCCGACCCTTGGCGAGGAGCCCGCAGCGGTCATTCAGCTTCGTCCGGGGACTTCGGCGACCGAGTCCGAGCTCCAGGAGTTCGTAGGGTCCAAGCTCGCGGCATTCAAGGTCCCTGTAAAGATCTGGTTCTACGAGGGACCGCTTCCCCGGAATCCGGCCGGCAAGATCCTCAAGCGCGAGTTGCGGGACGAGCTGGTCGGCTCCTGAGCGCGGACCTGGTGGGGAGGCGAGCGTGGGCGTGTTGAGGACCCCGGACGTCCGCTTCACCGGTCTTCCCGGATATCCGTTCGAACCGCACTACGTCCAGGTCGAAACGGACGGCGTCGCGCCGGTCAGGATGCACTATGTCGACGAAGGCCCGCGCGACGGGAGGGTCGTTCTCCTGCTGCACGGGCAACCGACGTGGTCGTATCTGTACCGCAAGGTCATCGCCCCACTCGTCGACGCAGGACTTCGGGCAATCGCCCCGGACAACATCGGATTCGGCAGATCGGACAAGCTGACCGAGGCGACCGACTACACCTTCCAGCGGCACGTCGACTGGATGCACAGCTTCGTGACCGGGCTCGACCTGCAAGAGTCTGTCGTAGTCGTCCAGGACTGGGGTGGCCCGATCGGTTTGAGCGTGCTCGCTCGCGAGCCTGATCGATTCGCCGGCGTGGTGGCGGCGAACACCATCCTGCACACGGGTGATGCAGCGCTGGCCGGAAAGCTGTCCTGGGCACTGAATGGCGTCGGCGACAGCCGCGTGCTCGTCGAGGAGGCGCTTCTCGACTACGTGCTCTTCTACCAGCGGGCTCCGGAGATCCGGCCGAGCATGTTCGTCGACGCCGTAGCGGGGCCGCTCCCTGCTGATGTGCTCGCTGCTTACGACGCGCCGTTTCCCGACCCGACTTACAAAGCCGGCCTGCGACAGCTGACCGCACTGATCCCGCTCACCCGGAACGATCCGGGAGCCGCGATCGGGCGCACCACGATGGCCGCGTTGGAGACGTGGAGCCGGCCGTTCCTTACGGCGTTTTCGGACGGAGATTTCGCGACGCGGGGATGGGAGTCCGTCTTCCAGGAGCGAGTTCGGGGTGCCCGTGGTCAGAAGCACGTAACGATCAAGGGAGCCGGGCATTTCCTGCAGGAGCAGAAAGGCGAAGAACTCGGTCGACTGATCACGGAGTTCGCTGGTTCGCTCGGACCGCCGCGTTTCCGGACATAACGGCGTATTTTTGACAAAGGGGAGCATTCCAGCTTTCGCCCTTTACTCGGCCGAACCGACGTGAGAGAGTCAAACCAGACGGGACGTGAAGTGGTAGGTGGTAGGTGGCATGTCGGTGCGACTTGACGACACG